>JBPCQV010000128.1:0-13726 GCA_050997725.1 Acidimicrobiia bacterium | reverse complement strand
GTCCGCCTCTTCACCGTCTACTCCGACGAGTTAGAGGCTCTTTCTCGGGGATCAATCACGTTGCGCGGCGAAGGTCCCATTGGCACTTTTCGCGCAGGTGGGGATCCCCCCAACATCGAGGTCACATCGGTACTCGACACCGCCATCGCAGGTGCCGATCTGATAGTGATCTCGGGCCCAGTGCTGAAACAAAGGACGTACGCACTGGTAATGGCACCGTATATCCGCGACGGTCAGATACTGGCCGTGATCCCAGGCCGGACGTTCGGTGGGCTGGAGTTGCTACATACCATCCGGACAGGGGGGAGCCGCGCCGATCTTCGAATTGTCGAGTTCGACGACCTCCCTTTTGACATCGAGGATTCGGGCACCTCTATCACCCTCACGCGCCGCCGAGCTCCGCGGGTGGCGGTGCTCCCCCACGCGGCCACGTCCACCCTCGATCGACTCCGCCCTTTCTTCCCAGACCTGATGGCGATGCCCACCATTCTCGACACCTCGCTCGGGGCCGATCCCCCCACTGTCGAGGTCCCGACCTTGCTGCTCGGTGGCAGGGCAACCCCGGCGAATGTGCGATCGATTCCGCCGGGAGCCGTGCCAATCTCATCAACCACTTTCCGCGGACTCATCGGGCCTGCCCATCTCCGGCTTATCTCGGAATTGGCGGCCGAACGCCGGGCCGTGGCAAAGGCTTTCGGCGTCAGGGACCTCCCGGATGACGAAACGTGGGTCGACCAGATAGCCGGCAGCCAGGATGGCGAGAGAGTGCGAGCCGTCCCGTCCGAAGACGCGGCGGCCGCCCTCGTTCGCAACGGCGTGCTCGGCTCGTTGGAACCGTTGATCTCAGCCGCGGAGGCGGCGGGGGTGTCGGCTCCGGTGACCCAGTCTGTCATCGCTGTTGCGGAGGCAGCCATGGGAGCGGATTTGTCAGCACCAACCCTTGACCGCATAGGGTTGGGCGGTCGTGACGCCAACGAGGTGCGAGCTCTCCTGATGACGGATGCGATAAGTCTTGGTCATGCAATGAGGTCACGATGAGCGACGCTGACCTGAGGAGCATCGCAGAAGCGCGGCGATCGGCCGAGAATGCCCACGAGGCGCAAAAACGGTTCGCCGCTACCGACCCGGCCGACATCGATCGCATCGTCGAGGCCATGGCGCGGGCAATCGAGATCGAGGCTGGCAGGCTGGGTGAGCTAGCCGCCGAGGAAACCGGGTATGGAAACGCCGAGGACAAACGGATAAAGAACCTCTTTAACGCCCTGGCTGTGGCGGAGTGGTTGCGGAACATCAAGACTCTGGGCGTGCTGTGGCAAGACCCGGTCACCAAGGTGATGGCGATCGGTGAGCCAATGGGAGTAGTGGCGGCGTTGATTCCCGTCACCAACCCCACCTCGACCATCATCTTCAAAGTGCTCTCGGCGGTGAAGTCGGGAAACGCCATCGTCTGCGCGCCCCATCCCCGTGGAGTGAGGTCGGGAATGGAAACGGTGCGGGTCATGATGGAGGCGGCCCGTCAGCACGGCGCCCCCGAGCACCTCATCCAGTGCCTTTCCGAAGTCACTCAGGAGGGAACCCAGGAACTGATGCAACATCGCCGGACCTCGGTGATCATGGCAACAGGAGGCCCGGCGATGGTCAAGACGGCGTATTCGTCGGGCAAACCCACTTTGGCCGTGGGACCGGGGAACGTCCCCGTCTACGTGCATGCTTCGATGCGAGACTCGCTGGTCGAGGTGGCCGACCAAATCATCACCTCGAAGTCGTTCGACTTCGGCACAGCCTGTGCCGCCGAGCAGGCGATCGTTGTGGATCGGTCGGTGGCCTCGCTCCTCGAGCAGGAGATCCGCCAGCTCGGTGGGTACTTCTGCAGCCAGAGCGAGGCCGACCGGCTGGCGGCGGTGATATTCGACGAGCACGCCCATATCCGGCCGGATGGTGTTGGTCAGGCAGCTCCAGAACTGGCCAAGCGAGCAGGCTTCGTCGTCCCCCCGCAGACCCGGGTCCTTCTTTCCCGGGAGACCGTTGTGGGTCGGCAGCGTCCCCTCTCACTTGAGAAGCTCAACCCGGTGCTGGCATGGTTCGAAGCAACCGATCCCGACCACGGGTACGACCTCTGCTACCAGATTCTGCAGTTGGGCGGCCGGGGGCACACACTTGCCATCCATTCCCGGGACCCCGGCATCGTCTCGAAGTTTGGACGACTGCCGGTGGGGCGAGCGCTCGTCAACCAGCCTGCTCTGATGGGAGCGATGGGATTCTCGGCTGATCTGGAGCCCAGCTTTATGCTCGGCACCGGGACGGGCGCAGGGTCGATCGTTTCTGACAACGTGACAGCACTCCATTTGATCAACATCAAGCGGGTCGCCTACGAGTATCGACCCTGGCGAAGCCTCTATGACGTCTACGGAAAGTAATCAGTGACCACTCCAGCCACCACCGTCAGGGCTCTGCTTCAGATCGACCGGTTGCAGCCGAAGTTCGCGGCTTACAACGGCGCGACGGTCCAGGGTTCGATCCCGCTGGCCGGCGACACCCTCCTGGTGGGCGAGCTGGCCCCCGGCAACGACGTGTTTCGCTTGATCGACATTGCGCTCAAAGCTGCGACGATCGAAGCGACCAGCCAGATTGTGGAGCGTGAGTTTGGGTTCTTCATCCTCAGGTCGCCCATCAACTCAGAGATCGTGGCCGCCCGCGACGCCATCCTGTCCCATTTGCGCATCTCGATGGCCGATCGCTTGAAGCCGATCGTGGAATCGACGCAAATCATCACGTCGGTCGAACCGTATCAAGCGCAGCTCCTCAACAAGTGGCGCAAGGGATCGATGCTGGTGCCCGGCCAGACGCTCGGCATCATTGAATGTGCGCCCGCGGCCTACGTCGCCATCGCTGCCAACGAGGCGGAGAAGGCGGCGTCGATCGATATCGTTGAGGTGAGGGCGGTGGGACGATTTGGCCGATTCTTCATGTCCGGATCGGAGGCCGAGGTACAGACGGCAATGGACGCCGCCGTGGCTGCGGTTGAAGCGGTTGAAGGTCGATCGCAGTGAGCCTTCCGGGGGGTCCTGTGATCCATCCCGGGGCCGGGGTAATCGGCGAGGCGGATCTGATCGAGGTGTGGCGGTCGGGTCGAAGGAAGCTCCATGTCAACAGGCGATCATTGGTCACCCACCAGGCCCAGGACGCGGCTGCCCGGCTCGGGATCGAGATCATCGAAGGGCCACCCGACCAACCGACATTGCCTGCCACCGACGGGATGGCAGCTATGCGCCGCGTGCTCTACCGGAGCAACCCCCGCTGGGTGGCCTCTGCTCGGCCGAGGGGCTTAAACCCTTCAACCTTTGGTCGGCTGGTGATCGTCGGTGCGGGTGGGGTAGGCGCAGGCACTGCCCATCTGGCGGCCAACGCGTCGGTCGCCGACGAGATCGTCTTGATCGACGTCGTGCCCGGGGTCGCCGAGGCAACAGCCCTCGACCTCGAGCATTCCGTCGGGATCACCGGATCCCGGGCGCGGATCACCGGGGGAACCAGCCTGGCGTTGATGGAGGGGGCCGACGTCGTGGTCATAACCGCAGGCCGCCCGCGGACTCCGGGTATGTCGAGATCCGATCTGGCCGGGGTCAACGCCCGCGTGGTTCGCCAAACCTGCGAACGGCTCGCCGAAATCGCCTCTGACGCCGTCGTGGTGGTGGTCACAAACCCTCTCGACGAGATGACCACCGAAGCCCTTCGCACAACCGGCTTTCCGAGAGAACGGGTGATGGGCATGGCGGGAACGCTCGACTCCGGTCGCTTTCGGACAGCGCTGGCGAGGGCGGCGGCCGTCGATCCGGCGGACGTGGAGGCCATCACTCTTG
Organism: Acidimicrobiia bacterium; assembly: GCA_050997725.1. Classification (GTDB taxonomy): domain Bacteria; phylum Actinomycetota; class Acidimicrobiia; order Spongiisociales; family ZC4RG35; genus JACCTH01. Next base: position 9,869 of record JBPCQV010000128.1, on the reverse strand, counting down.
GTAGCCATGGCGACGAGATGGTCCCCATCATCAGCACTGCCACAATCAAAGGACGCCGTCTCGAGGAAGTCCTCACCGCCGAGGCGATCCAGAGTTGCATCAAAGATGCTGTCACCGGGGGTGGCCAGGTTGTCGCCATCCGCAAGACCGGCTCGGCCACTCTGGCCCCTGCCCATGCCACCCTCGAAGTCCTTGACGCCCTCCGCGGCGCCCGAGCGGGAGCCATCCCGGTCTCGGTGATGCTCCGGGGTGAGTACGGGATTGAGGACGTCGTCTTAGGTGTGCCATGCCTGCTAGGGCCAACCGGCGTGGTCGAGATCGTCGAGCTTCCTCTTGCGGATGACGAGCTCGCAGCTATGCAGGCGGCCGCGGCGGCGGTGGCTGCTCGGATCGGCGGATGACATTGGGATTTGAAGAAGTCGAGTTCGGGTCGAGCCGGGCGATCACACGGGTGGAGTTGGAGCCGTCGCAACCTCCAGCCCCGACCGCCAAGCGGCCGGAGGGAGTGCTGGTCCCGCTTGATCAGTGGACGAGTCTCCTCAACCAGCTCGGCAACCTCCACCAGGCAGGCCAACAGTTGGCCGAGGCGCGCGAGCGGGCGGCCAAAGCCGAGACGGAAGCCAGGTTCTTTAGCGAGCGTCTCAAGGAGATGCGGATGGAATTGGCCGAGGCAAGATTGCAGGCGTCTCCGACCGAGCCGATCCCGGCGCCCCCTCAGCCAGTTGACCAGTCTGTGGCGACGGTTCCCGACCCGGTCCCGGCCAGCTCGCCTACCACCGATCGGGTCCTGATCATCAAGCTGCCTTCGCGCCTCACCCGCTGGTGGATAGAGCGGCGGTCTTGAGTCGTCACATGCCTGATTGTCACCAAGTGAACGGCCGGTCGATCCCAGCCATCTTCACCCCGGTAAAAGCGCTTGCTTCGAGGCTGAGTGCTCGCAGATCCTCAGCCTCGAGGTTGTGCACCGACGACTTTCCGCAGGCCTTGGCGAGCAAAGTGATTTCCATCGTCATGGCGGTGAGGTAGCGGGCCACCCGTTCGGCTCCAGCCGCCACATGCATCCTTTTTTCGAGCTCGGGGTCCTGGGTGGTGATCCCCACCGGGCACCGACCCGTATGACAGTGATGACACTGCCCGGGAGCGGTGCCCAACGCTTCGTAGTCTTCGAGGTAACGGGGGCTGTTGCATCCGAGCGCTATCAAACCGGCAGTCCCGATCATTACGCAGTCGGCTCCCAATGCCAGTGCCTTGGCAGCATCGACACCTGATCGAATCCCCCCCGCCGCCACCAGCTTGACCTCGTCGGCCATGCCGCAATCCTCCAGAGCCTGTCGTGCGGCGGGGATCGCCGACATGGTGGGGATACCGGTGTGATCTAGCAGCAACTCCGGCGAGGCCCCGGTTCCACCCTCGGCACCGTCGAGCACGACCACGTCTGCACCCGCTTTGGCCGCGATCGCCACATCGAAGCGAGGGCGAGTGGCGCCGAGCTTGACGATGATCGGAATCCGATAGTCAGTGGCTTCGCGTAACTCCTCGATCTTGACCTGGAGATCGTCGGCACCGAGAAAGTCGGGATGGCGCACTGTCGATCGCTGGTCCACCCCCGGCGGAAGCGACCGCATGGCGGCCACCCGCTCCGAGACCTTCATCCCCAACAGGATTCCGCCAGTGCCAGGCTTGGCGCCCTGGCCCACCACGATTTCGATTGCGTCCGCTCGCCGGAGGTGGTCGAGGTCGAGCATGTAACGCGACGGGGTCATCTGATAGACGAGGCGCTGGGACGCCTCACGCTCGTCTTCGAGCATGCCTCCCTCACCGGTACAGGTCATCGACCCAACCTTGGAGGCGCCATACCCCAGGGCAGCCTTGGCAGAGGCAGAGAGCGCTCCAAAGGACATGGAGGCGATGTAGATAGGAATGGATAGCTCAAGGGGGTGGGAGACCAGCCCGGGTCGATCCCCCAACACCGTCCGGGTGTCGCAGTTCTCGCGGTATCCCTCGAGGGGAAGCCGGGTCATCGTCGCCGGCACGAAGACGAGGTCGTCAAAGGTCGGGAACCGGTTGTTGGCGGTGGTGAATCCGCGGATCTGATAGCGACCAAGCCTCGAGAGGGCGTGCACTTCGGAAATGGATTCCGGGGTCCAACGGATCGACTTGCCCGGCCCATAGGACGAGGGCACCCCCGCCGGTCGCCCGGCCACCGAACCATCGGTCATGGCAACGTCGTCCTCGTCGGGCATCGGGAAGGGGTATTGGTAGCCGTTGCTCAGATCATCAGCCACGCGCTTGCATCCCTGCTCTCGAAGTGCCACAACTTCTCGGCGGAAACGATCTTCTTCCAGTCGAAAGTACCGGTGATATCTAGGTCAGCAAGGGTCTTCGCTACCGCCTCGACCTCTTCGGGCTCCGGTTCGATGACCTTGGAATCGACGCCCAGGGACTTGATCGCTCCTCCGACCCAAACTTCGCCTCCCCAGAGCGAATCCCCGCAGGCATCACCCGCCTCTCCGAGGGCAATGATCCGGCCCGTGTGCGCCATGAAACCGGTGAGAAAACCGACCGAGCCTTCGACGACGATATCGCCGCCCTTCATCGCTACTCCGCAGCGGGGACCGGTGTCCCCTCGAACATGGATCAAACCCCCGCGCATCGAAGCCCCCGCACTCATGCCGGCATAGCCCTCGATCGTGATCTTTCCTCGCGCCATGGCCTCCCCGGTGCCCCAACCGGCGTTCCGAGTCACGGCGATGATGGCGCCGTTGTTGAGACCGCCGCAGTAGTAGCCGACCGACCCATCGAAAACAACGTCGGCTCCTTCCGGCAGACCGACGCCCAGATTGTGACGCGAAAGCGGGTCGCGGACGATCACCGGATAGCCCTCGGCCAGAGCCGTCCGGATCTCGGTGTTGATCTCCCGTACTGGCCGCTCGCCAGCAATAACCTCCACCCGGTCGGTCACGCAGGCACGCCGGCCAAGGCTTGCCAGACATGGGACTGCAGCGGTCCGTCGTAGTTGACCACGTCAACCTCACCCGGGTAGATCTTGCGGATCGCCTGCTCTTCGGTGGCGACGGCCATGGTTCCGCCGGGTTCGGAAACGGCGACCAGCGGTTTGATCGCAAAACGATCTTTGGCAAATCCAATCGTGTCGACCGTGGCAAGGATGTAGGTGAAGCACCCATCAAGTGCGCTCTTGGAATTCTCGAGGGACTCGGTGAGCGAGCTCCCCGCCGCCATTTGATCGGCAAGCCACACCGCAATCACCTCGGAGTCGTTCTGGGTCTTGAAGTAGTAACCCTGCCGCTCGAGGCGGGCGGTCAAGAGGTAGTAGTTGGTCAGCTGGCCGTTGTGCACGATGGCGATGTCGGGAATGGGCCGGGCCCAGAACGGATGGGAGGCGGTTGGCGAGACGAAGGACTCAGTGGCCATTCGGGCATTGGCGAGACCATGGGTGCCCTCGAAGTCACGCACGCGGTGCTTGTCGGCGACCGCATAGGAGTCACCGAGGTCCTTGATGATCTCGAGGGAACGTCCGACCGATTGAATCGCAAAGCCGGAGATGTGGTCGGCATCTGAGAGCCAGCCCTCGATTGAATCGGCCGGGTCGTCGATCACCACCCGGACCGAGACGTGGCGCTGGCCCAGATCGTCCCAGCTGGGGTCTTCGAGGAAATCGGAGCCATGGTTCTTGGTGGCCTCGAGAAATAGCTCGAGAACAGCCGAAAGCCGTGCCCGGTCATCGGCCACTGCTCGCACGACATAGCCGCGCTCGCGGCGCTCCCCGTACAACCCAAAACCCGTCGAATCGCTTCCGCGATGACGCTGAGCCTGCATCAATTCGACGAGGTCACTCCCGACCCGTCCTGACGGTGAACATATCCTGCCGGCAATGCCGCACATGGTGGCCCTTTCGAGCGACTGAATACAGAATACAGTAGCTGTCGGAATCGAGAGTCAACCCTCGTCGAAGACAGACCCCATCGCGTCCCACGCCCGGGGGTTACGGGCCTTGATCAGAATGGCAATCACGAGCCCGCTCACGATTAGGACCACGAGCCCGATCCAGGTCAGCCTGAACACCCATGGTGCGTCGTCGAGGATCCCGAAGTAGATGCTGCCAAAGACTGCAGCCGCTCCGACAATCACGGCCAAAACGCTCACCGCGACGAAACGACCGTTGTTGTCCCTGCTGCCCTTGCGGATCCCGGCGAGCCCCAAGAGGACATAGGAGAACATGACGGCTGGGGTGGCGAGGGTCGCCCAATAGGCAAAGGCGAAGATCCCGCCCTGCTGCTCGGGGGGGAGTCCGGGTGCCAGCAAATCTGTGGTTTCCTGGCCCACAACGAGCGGGAGCCCGAGTACCAGCACCGCTATCAGGATCCCATTGAAGATGATCGCCCGATGGGGCGTCCGCCAAGTGGGATGAAGGGCGCCCAACCCGGCGGGGAGAACGCGCTCGCGTCCCATGGCAAAAAGCATCCGGGCTACCGCCGTGTGGACCCCAAGACCACAAATGAGCGATGAGGCAGCGACCGCGAAGAGCACGAGAGTTCCCAGAGCCGCATTGGGAACGACCGCCACCAGACCTGCGGCGCTGGCGGGCCATGCCTCAGCGGCCTCTTGCACACCAAACCCAATCGAGGTGGCATAGGTGACGATCACGTAGAAAATCCCACCGAAGAGCACTGAGAGAAAAATGGCGCGCGGGATGTTGTGGTGGGGGTTTTCGGTTTCCTCGGCCAGAACTGCGCCGGCTTCGAACCCTGTAAACGAGAGCAGTCCGAACGCCAGGCCGAATAGCACTCCGGTCCACGGGATCCCGGCCGCGGACGGGGAGAAGGCAGCGAAGTCGATCGGGTTCCCGCCTGCGCCACCACCGGCAATCACGACCACGGCGGCGATGAGCATGGCAGCCACACTCAGAAACGTGAGGACGAGCTGGGATCGCGTGGATAGGCGAACTCTCACCATGCTCACGAAGATCACAAAAGCAACGCCGATCAGAAAGAAGATCCACCACGGGATCGCAGTTTCCGACCCCGTCATGCTCTGGATGGCCAGCGAAAGGAATGCCCCGAAGCCGGCCAGCACGGCTCCACCGAGTGTGATGAACGCAATGACGTAGATCCAACCGAGTACAAAGCCAGCGGTCTTGGAGAGCCCTGCGGCGGTGTAGGTATAGAGCGATCCGGCCGACGCCATCGAGCGGCTGAATTCGGCGACAACTGCCCCAATGGCCAATGCTCCGATCGTGGCCAGCAAAAAGGAGAGCGGCGTCGCGCCGCCTGCCTGAATCGCGGCGGCGTAGGTCAGCAGGGCTCCTGACATCGCCGGTGCCATGACCGACACCGATTGGGCGATCACGTCCGGCATCGTGAGGTGGCGTCTTAAAGTCACGCTTTCGCCGATGGCTGCCTTGCTCAGGCCAGTGTCCTTTTGCACAACCCCTCCTCGAATTGCACGGCGGTAATCCGCCCCTGTTCCAGTGAATTCTGAATTCAGTGGCGCCAAACTAGTCAAAGGAGCGAGGCGATGACGGCATCGGCCTCCACTTCGATCATCATTCCCGGCGTCGTAAGACCAACTTGACAACCAGTGGTGACCGGGTTGATCCCAGCAAAGATCTCGCCGTGGGCCTTGATGGCCGCGTCCGCGGTGGATATGTCGGCAAAGTAAAGGCGAGTCCTGACAACATCGCTGAGAGCCGCGCCGACTTCGTCCAGGGCCAGCGCTACCCGCCCAAACGCATAGATCGTTTGTGCGTAAGTGTCGTTCGGGGCGTGGAGCTTGCCGCTGGGTTCGATCGCCGTGGTTCCGGCTACAAAAGCGAAAGCCCCAACCCGCTTGGCACGAGAGTAGGAACCAATCTTCTCGAAGCGCCCTCCACCCGAGATCGTGATGATGTCCGCCATGCTGGATACTGTATGCACCGTGGCCTTCGCACCACTCGCGCGCAATAAAACGCGGTTAGCAGACTTCATCTACCGCCAGGTGTTCGATGCCATTATCGCTGGCCGGTTGCCACCGGGCGACCGCGTCGTCCAGGAGCAACTTGCCGCCGAGATGGAGGTGTCGCGAACTCCTGTCCGTGAGGCGCTCCTACGGCTGGAGGCCGAAGGCATTGTCGAATCGAGCGGCCGAGGAGGTTTCGTGGTCCGCTCGCTCGGTGTGGACGAGGCGCGCAAGATCTACGACCTGCGCGCTGCCATTGAAGGCTATGCCGCTCGCATGGTCGCCGAACAGGGCGATCCTGGAGCGATCGAGTCGATCCGCCAGGCGATATCGAAAACTGGAGCCGGCGCCTCTAGCGTCGAGGAAGGTTTTGAGCTCAACCGGGCAGTGCATCGATCGATCGTCGTGGCGACTGGCAACTCAATGTTCATCGAAGCGGTGGATGCCATCTGGGGACGCTCGCAAGCCTTCTTGCTTTACGCCAAGCTGCATGCGGCCGACCTCCGCTTTCTCGATGCCGAACCAACGCACGAAGCGGTGCTGGCTGCGATCGAGTCTGGCGACGGCGTCGCCGCGCAGGGGGCGATGGTGGGGCACATACTGTCGGGCCTGGATCTTCAGGCTCAAGCCCTCCGATCGGCGATCGGGGTAGTGACATGATTACGTGTAGGCCGGATAGCTGCTGAATAGGCTCCACAAATGACCATCAGCAAGACTGTTCGCCTTTCGGGAGGCTCCTCCGACTCGATCGAGGACGCCATCCGCACCGTGCTCGCCCGTGCCGCCGTGACCATTCGCGATATCACCCGCTTCGATGTGGTGCACGTCTCCGGTCAGGTCGACAGCGCCGGGGTGCCGACCGATTTTGAAGTAGTTCTCGACATCACCTTCAAGGTGCGGGAGTCGATGAGTCGTGAGTGAGACGTCCCCGGCCGTCGCTTTCGGCCAGGGAATTTCGCTCATCAACCTTCCCCTCCCTTTTCATAGCCCGCGATCGGTCAATGCCTACGTGGTTGAGGGGACCGACGGGCTGTTATTGATCGATTGCGGAGTGGACTCCCCCGAGTGTCGCCGTGCGCTCCTTGGCGGCCTCGACCAACTCGGCTACGGCCCGTCGGCGATCGACACACTTGTGGTTTCCCACCTCCATCCCGACCACGTCGGCATGTCGTCGCATTTGACGTCGACCTACGGAATGCGCCTGGTCATGCATCAACGGGCGGCAAAGCTTGTCGACCGCTACAACGACAGCGAGGAATTTGCGCAACGAACCCACGAGCTCGCGGTGCGCCACGCGGTGCCTTTGAGCTCCTTCGACGACTTTGTCGATCTCGGCCCCCGGCCTGACTGGATGCCGAGCATCGAACAGCCGGATCAATTGGTGGAGGAAGGCGATGCCATCGCGGTGGGCAGCAACCGGGAGTTGGAAGTGATCTTCACCCCCGGCCACGAGCCCGCCCACATCTGCTTACGCGACTCCCGCACCGGCCGGCTCTTTGCCGGCGATCACATCCTTCCCCGGATCACGCCGCTGGTTGCTTACGACGAGCTGTTCCCCGATGTCCTCGGCGAGTTTCTCGTATCCCTTCGTAAGATCGAGAAGCTCGGTGTCACCACCACTTACCCGGCCCACGGCGATGTTCTTCCACAAGGTTCGGCGCGAGCCGATCAGATCCAACTTCACCACGAGCGCCGGCTCGCCAACATGCGCGACGTCGTGAAGCCGCTCGGCACGAGCGCCTGGGAGGTGATGGAGCAAGTGTTTCGACCGAATCTGAGCCCAATGGATCAACGCTTGGCGTTGCGGGAAACGGTCGCCCACCTCGAGCACCTGGTGCTGACCGGGCGCCTCCGCTCGGATGAAGAGAATCATCGGTTGTCCTATTTGGGCTAGCGCTCGCCGGTGGCCCACAGGTCGCGCATCAAAGGTGACATGGCCAGCAGTTCCTCGAGGGTTCCCTTGCCGATGAGAAGGCCCTGATCAAGCAAGACGATTTGATCCGCTCGTTCGAGCGCGGCCCGGCGATGCGAGACCACGAGACAAGTCGCTTCTCGCTGCTCGAAGAGACGGCGCCAAAGCTCGGTTTCGGTGTGGAGGTCGAGCGCCGAGCTGAGATCGTCGAACACCAGGAGCTCTGCTTCGGTGGCCAGCATCCGCGCGGCAGCCGAGCGCTGCACCTGCCCACCCGAGAGCTTCACTCCCCGAGCGCCGACCATCGTTTCAAGGCCCTGTTCGAGTCGTTCCAAATCGGGATCGAGGACCGCCAGCTGGACTGCTTGTCGAAGGCGCTCGCGGGCGGCGCGATGACCGAGGGCAATGTTGTCCGCCAGCGACTCGGAGAAGAGCCGTGGCACCTGGGCGGTGTAAGCGGATCGGGGCGGCACGAAGAACGAGGCACGATCTTCGACCAGCTCGCCGTTCCACCGGACCTCGCCCGGCGCTGGGATCAGGCCGAGCAGTGCTCGCACCAGAGTGCTCTTCCCCGAGCCGATCTTCCCGGTGACCACGGTGAAGCTCCCACGCTCGACGTCGAAGTCGACGCCTTCTTTGACCAGGTTGTGAACCGACAGCCGGAGCAATGGCACCATCTCGATTCGCACCTCCTCCACCACCACGGCGGCTCCCGAAAGCGGAACTCTGGTCCTCTCCAGCAAGTCGGCGTCAGTGGAATCAACCGCCAGCTGGCGAATCCGTTCGAAGGCGACACCGGTTCGCCGATGCTGGGCGATGATGTCGCCGACGAAGGCCATGTAGTCGGTCAGCCGAGGCAGGTAGGTCAGGAACACGGTGAGCTCGCCCAGCGACATCGAGCCGTTGTTGAGCGAGGAAGCTGCCACGATCAGCACCACCGCGATGGCGATAGTGGCCATGTTGCGGTTGACCCCGCGCAGGAGCTCGGTCAGGAAGGTGTCGGCTAAGGCAGCCCGATGGCGAATGTCGTTGAGCCCCGCAAACCGGGAGAGCACCGGCTCCTCTGCTCGGAAGAGCTTGATCGCCTGCACCGCCCCAAACGTCTCGCCCACAAAGCCTGTGACGTCGTCAGTGGCTTCGCGCATTGCCCGGCGTCGTTTGCGGATCTGCGGACCAAGCGCCTGGGTGATCACTCCGGTGAGCAACACCGGGATCAAGAGGAGCAGCGTGAGGCGGAGGTCGATCGTGGCCATTATCAGGAGCGACCCCACCCCGAAGACGACGAGCCCACCCATATCGACCCAGTTCTCGAGATACTCGAGCAAGTCCTCGACATCGTCGCGAAAGGTGCTGACCGCCTCCCCCGGCGAAAGGGGCAACACCCGGCTGCGCGGCGCTTCGAGCAGCCAACGCAAGAGGTTGCGCTGCACCAATAGCGTGACCTCGTTCCAGTGATTGATCCAGGAGCGATCGCCCAGCCAGATGATCCCGTTACGGCCGATGGCCACCGCAGCGAAGATCGCCACGGGGGTCCAGGCGGTAGCGGCTAAGTCAGCGTCTCCGGCGAGACGATCGAAAACTTGTCCGATGAGGATCCCAAAGAGAAGGGGCGAGCCGTGGACTACGGCCCACATGAAGAAGGAAAAGAAGAATCGACCAGGTCGATAGCGGATCAATTCGCGGATCACCCCGAGGGTGGAAAGCGGAATCATCGGCTCTCCTCGAGCAACCCGTCGGTGGGAGACCCACCCAAAGTCAATAGCCGGCTGTACCTGCTGCTGGGATCCTGGGCCATCTCCTCCCTTGGTCCGTGCTCGACGATTTGGCCAGCCTCGACCACCATGATCTCGTTGGCAGTGCGCACGGTCTCGAGTCGGTGAGCAACAATCACCACGGTGCGGTCCGCGAAGAGCCTTTCTGTCGCCACTGCCAGCACCGATTCGGTGGCGGGGTCGAGCCGCGAGGAGGGCTCGTCGAGGATGACGATGCCCGGGTTCTGGAG
>JBPCQV010000121.1:0-5356 GCA_050997725.1 Acidimicrobiia bacterium | reverse complement strand
CTCGGTGGCGGCCACCGCGGGAATCATGATCGGCGGGGACTCTTTCCCGGAGTCGCTGCCGACCTGGTTGCGCAAGCCCTTGGGCGTGGGGCTGGCCGCTCAGGTTTCGGTCGCGCCGATCCTACTTGCCTCCTTCGAGGAGGTTCCATTGTTTTCCCCGTTGACGAATCTGGTTGCGGCGCCCCTGGTGGCCGCCGCGACGCTCGTGTCGGCGGTCGGCATCCGGACCTCCATCGATCCTTTGATCGACCGGGCCGCGTTGGCGAGTGGTGCGGTCCTCTGGATCGGTCGAACTGCCTCCTGGTTGCCGCAGCTTTCGACGCTCCCGGCAGTTGGGCTGGGGGTGGCAGTTGTGACCGTCATTCGGTGGCCACGGTTGCGGCCGCCGGTTGTTTTGGCCACGTCGGTGGCGACGTTCTTCCTCCTTTTTGGAGGGTCAGGCCTGTCCGGTCCAGCAGTGGCGTTCCTCGACGTCGGCCAAGGCGACGCCGCCCTCATCGCCACCCGCGAGGGCCGCATGATCATGATCGACGCCGGGCCCGACCCGCGACAGCTTTGGGAGGCGCTTCGTCGTCAGCGCGTCAAGGCTCTTGACCTGATCATCGCCACCCATCCGCACGATGATCACATCGGCGGCCTGGTGGGTTTGGCGGGCCGCCTGCCGATTGGCCTGGTGTGGTTCGCGGGTGATCGACATCTCAGTGCGACCTGGGATCAGATCGAGATCGAGATGGACGCGCAGGGCGTCCCTTTGCAAGTGCCAAGCCTCTCAACGACCGTCGTTCTCGGGGAGGTGACGATCGAGGTTCTGGGACCGGAACGGCACTACGAGGACCCCAACGACGAGTCGATCGTTGTTCTGGTGGAAGGGCCAGGCGTTTCCGTGCTCATGACTGGCGATATCGAGATTGCCGCTCAGACCGACATCGGACCGCTCGATGTCGATGTGCTCAAGGTGCCCCACCACGGTGGGGCGACGTCGCAGATCGGCTGGCTGGTCGCCACGACCCCGCAGGTGGCAGTAGTGAGCGTTGGCGAGAACGACTTCGGCCATCCCCATCCGAGCATCACCGACGCCCTGGCCGAAGCAGGCGTGCAAATTCAACGAACCGATCGTCAGGGTGACGTCGTGATCTCCCTCGAGAGCCTTCCTTAGGGACGCGCCTGGCTATCCAATTCCCGCCACATGTCGAGAATTCGCTTGATGCCATTGCCGGGATAGGTGGCGGTCGCCAGGCGCACCTCGGCCTCGGCACCCGCCTGCTTGGTGAGTAGCTGACGTAAGTTCTCCGCCGCGATCCGGGCGCCTTCCGGTCCCGTCTCCGGAAGAACGACCCCGATGAGATGGTGGTCATCCTGGCGAGCGTGCGAGACGTGGTCCGTCGTTCGCACGGTTCCGCGGACGGTCTGGCCAAAAGCCCGGAGAGCGGTCTTTTGTTTACGGACCGGGAGCGAACCCCATGACGGACCCGACATATCGGCGAGAACAACCGAGAACACTTTTTCATAGCGATCTGCTCGGGCTCGTTCGACGTCTGCCACCTGGATCATCGCACGGGCGTTGCCGAGTCCGGTTTCATCGTCGACGTCGTCTTGGGCGGCGAGCTTGTCGAGGGCAGCTTTGATTTGCTGACTGGCCCACCCCCCGCCGATGCCAAATCCCAAGTAGCCAACGATGCGAGCCGCGATCTGGCCGCTCAATGGGGTCAGGCCGAGCAACCGGATCGAAGGGATGCGGAGCGCGAGATAGCCAAACGAGGCGAGCACCGCAACGAGAAATCCCCCTTTGATTCCAAAGAAAAGGAAGCCGGCGAAGACCGGAATGAAGAAGAGAGTGGCGGCCACTTCGATCCGGTCGACTCCGCGCGAGATCGCCACCAGGCCCACGAGGGAGATGAGCACCAAGCCCGATATCAGGAGCATGGTGCGAGCACGGTCAAACGACATCCCCGAAACCTTACGTGAAGATCGGCCCCGGACCTGGTTGGAGCGCTTCCGGAGGCAAAAGGCCCTACTCGGGTCGGCCTTGGTGACCCGAATCAACTAACCAAGAGATCGCTCCTTGTTGCATCGTAAGAGATCGCTCCTGTTGCACTGTAATTCGGCAGGTGAGGAACGCTTCCGACGTAATTTGGCGCTAGCGAAGCGGTTTCCGGCTTGCTGGTGCCGAATTACGCTTTTGGCGTTCCTCACCTGCCGAATTTGCGTGGCGCGGCCGGCGGCGGGCGGTCATCGGGCTCTTCTCGCCCTCATCAGCAACCGTCAACGCACCGCACCCTCAAAATTTGGCGGTACATCCGTGGTCCACAGCACATTCGGCACCACATCAGCGGAAAACGCGGATGTGATAACAAATTTGGCCAGGGGCACTGATGTACTGACAAATTTCGATTCGCGGTCCCTTTGCGGACAAGTTTGAGGGGAGGTGGGTCTGATGCTCGGGTCTCGCCCGGGCCCGGGGATAGCATCGGTTGGTGCCTTTGCTGCTACGGCTCCGAGTTGCGCTCGTTGCCTTATTCGGGATCCTGCTCATACCCATCGGGTTCAGCTCGATGCGGGGCCTCACTCACATCGTCAGTTGCACGGCGGAGATCTCAAAGCCTTTCGAGGTGTCTTTCGATGCCAACGGCACGCCGTTGCTGACCGGCTCGAGCGTCGTCGAGGCCGGGACCGATCCGGTCTGCCGTTCGTTGCGATCCGACCTATCGCTGCGGACAGCCGGCCCCAACCGCGTCGAATTGACGGTCCCCATCACCAATGAAGGCACCGACGCTTGGCAGGGGACCGTCGCTCTCATGGTTGGTGCGGTCGAGATCCCGATTCGGATCGGCCTGGTCTTGCCCGGGGAAACGCGCTCGGAGACCCTGGTGCTAAATCTGCCGGCAGGCGTGACCGGCTTCTCTGGAGAGCTGCTGATTGGGCCCTGATTAGTTGTCGTCCCCGCACGTCACAATGACGAACATGTCAAGCCTGCGCGCTGGCCCCCATGTCCTTGTCTTCGGAAGCGTCACCCATGTGATGGCCGTGATCAATCTCTCGCCCGAGTCGCGCAACCTCCACACAATTGCTCGGACCCCGGAGGCGGCACTGGAGATGGCTCACCGGTACCGCGATGCCGGGGCGACGATCATCGATCTCGGGGGCCAGTCCTCTCACTATGACAATCCGACGATTGACCTCGCGCAAGAGCTCCATCGCCTTTTACCAGTGGTGGCGGGCTTAGCCGATAAGAACTTCGTTGTCTCGGTCGACACCTGGAAGCCGGAGGTGGCCGCGGCCTGTGTCAAAGAGGGGGCAGTCATCATCAACGACACCGGCGGGCTCATCGATCGAGACATGATTGAGGTAGTTGCGGCCAACGAGGTCGCGGCGGTGATGGTTTACGTCGAGGGCAAGCATCCGCACGATGTGGGCGAGATCGACTACGGACCTGACAAGGCTAAACGGACCGCGGACGTATTGGGAGAACGAATTGGGCGGCTGGGCACGCTGGGAGTCGATCGACTGATCATCGATCCGGGCATAGCCCTGAACTACCGCGGAGACTATGCGCGCTACACCCAGCTCCAGTTAGATGTCATTCGTCAAAGCCAGAGCTTGCACGATCTCGGCCATCCAGTCTTGATCCCGATCCCGCGCAAGAAGGAGGATCACCGGGTGATGGCCTACATAACGCTTGCCCTCGAATACGGCGCCGACTTGATCCGGGTCCACGATGTCGGGGAGGCCTGCGACCTCGTTCGTGTGTTTGGGCGGCTGCCATGACTTCGTTGCTGGCGGTGTCCGGGCCTTCCAACGCCGGCCCGGGAGAGCGACAGGAGATGCTCGAACGCGCCAAGAGATTTCTCGCCGAGGCCGAGGTCGATTCGGGCGACACCGTCCGGCTGGACGTGCCGCCACGGGGGAGCGGAGAGGAAACCGAGGGGCGTCTCCGGGGTGAGGTCGAGCCCCTGGTGCCGATGTTGCAGTCCGGATCGTTGTTTGGTGGCCGCCAGGGTCTTCTCGTTGTCGACGCCCAGAACCTGAATGCCGCCGAGTCGTCGCTCGTCGCCGAGCTGCTCGACCAGTTCGACGAAGCCGCGGTTGCGGTTGCTCTGGTGTCATTCGGCTCGCTCCCCGCTCCGGTCACCAAGGTGGTCAAGACCAAGGGCGAGGCGGTGGCCGTTCGCAAGATGTGGGAACGCCAGGCAACCGAATGGCTCAGGTCGGAACTAAGCAGCCACGCTCTCGATCTTGACGCTGAGGCCCAGGATGCCCTGTTGCAGCGATTTGGAACTGATACTGCCGGGCTCTCGCAAGCAATCGATCAGTTGGTCGAGCACAAAGGGAAAATCACCCGCCAGCTGATCCTGGACCGGTTCCGCAGCCGTCCCGACGATCCGCTGGTGCATTTCATCGACGCCGTGGTGGCCGGCAAAACCGGAGATGCACTACGTCGTCTTTCCGATTTTCTGACCCATGGTCATCCGCTCGTGTTGCTGGCGGCCATCGAGTCGGATCTGCGACGGCGTGCACTGTCCTCGACGGCGGAGGACGAGCAGACTTTTCGAGCCGCCGTCGGGGCTCGAGCCGACGATCGACGGGTAACACGCATTTGGAATCAGCGCGGACGGATCAAGGACTCGTCTTTGCAAAAGGCCCTCGAAGGTCTAGTCCGGGCTGATCGCGTGCTCAAGACGCAACCTGAGGAGGTGCACCGCGTGACCCTCGAGCGGTTGACCGTCGCCTTGTGCCGGTGGTACGGAGGGAGAAGCTAAGAGCGGCTGCTGTTGACAGCTCGGCTTAGCCGCGATTTACGACGCGCCGCCGTGCGGGGATGTAGCCGGCCTTTGGAAACTGCCTGATCGAGTTTTTTCTGCGCGACCTCGAGCGTCTCAGTTCCGTCGATTCCATCGGCAACCGACGTCCGTACCGCTTTGATCCGGGTGCGGAGCTCGGACTTGGTTGCTTTGTTGCGCGCCTGCCGGACGACGTTCTGCCGGTTGCGCTTCATCTGTGATTTGATATTGGCCATAGGGAAAAAGGGGAGGGTAGCACCCCCTCGTTTCGCGCATCAAACGCAAGCCCCCGGGGCTTGCGTTTGACCCGCGAAAACGAGAAGGCGGGGCCGTACAATGTCACCGTCCCCACCTCCCATGTTTCCTCCTGCGCGTATCCGTAATTTCTGCATAATTGCCCATATCGATCACGGCAAGTCGACCCTGGCCGATCGCCTTCTGGAGCGCACCGGGGCAATCTCCGAACGAGACATGCGCGAACAGGTTCTCGACACCATGGACCTTGAGCGCGAACGCGGCATCACGATCAAGGCCCAAGCCGTCCGGCTGAACTATCGAGCGCAGGACGGGGTTGATTA
>JBPCQV010000097.1:0-10943 GCA_050997725.1 Acidimicrobiia bacterium | reverse complement strand
GGACACGGCGAGATCGGCGGCGTGGCCGGTGCCGAGCTGTTCGGGTTGATGAACGGCTTCGACCTTGTCCGGGAGGCTGGCTGTGACGAGCTCGGCGCCGTGGCCGACCACCACCAGAATCCGCTCGGGCTTCGTTTCCTCGACCGCTGCCAACACCCAGTCGAGCAGCGTCCGGCCGCCGATGCGGTGGAGGACCTTGGGCAGGCTGGACCTCATTCGAACGCCCTGGCCCGCGGCCAGGACGACCGCAATCAGGCTCATGGCAAGGCTCTCGTGTTCAAGCTGGGGGGCAGGGACTCGAACCCCGACTAACGGATTCAAAGTCCGTTGTGCTACCGGTTACACCACCCCCCAATGGCAGGTTCGGGGCATTTCAGGATACCCAAGGCAACGAGTCGATTGGCGGTTCGGCACTTGACGGTAGGCCAGCCCGGCGCCTGAAAACGACGGCTAAAAAGGGCAAGGACTCGGCGACTCGGAGTCTCGTGTTCTGTCACACTGGACGGCGCTCCAGTGGGTGGAGCGGAGGCAATCGAAGGGAAGGAGCAGATATGAAATCCCGACCCATATTTCGGGTGGTAAGCGCGCTGTTCTGCGCGTTACTGGTCTTGTCGGCAACCGCGGCAGCTGCCACGGAAAGTCAGAGTCAGGCCGGATTCAAAACGAGAAGACCCTCGATGCTCGACGCGGTCATGCCGCGGGTGCAGATCACGCCATTGATGACAGTGGGAGACGTCCTCGCGAGCGGGTATCGCTTCGAGTCGATTCCTGATGGAATCGCGTTGCGGTTACGTCCTCAGGGCGGGGTCGAGGTGTATGTCAACCATGAAACGAGCAAGGTGCCGTTTCCATATGTCCCGGCCGCTCCGACTGAGAGCAACGGCGAGAACGACTTCGACAACGCCCAGGTCAGTCGTCTGCTTCTCGACCAGCATACGGCCGGCGTGCTGCAGGGAACGTTCGTGATCGACAGCAGCGCGGGCTTCCAGCGTTTCTACTCGAGCTATCTGGCTACCGCTGCCGAGGGCTTTACTCGCGACATCCTGTTCACGAATGAGGAATCCCCCGACTACGTCTACCGCCAAGAGGACTCTTGGCCGCCGGTTCCGGGTGATCCGGCCGAAGAGGAGGCCGGACTGGTAGTCGCCCTCGATGTGAGAAATGGGAACTACCACCCGATCTACGGGATGGGTCGCCATAACCACGAGAACAGCGTTCCGGTGCCAGGCTATGGATATCCGGTCGTGCTGTCTGGGGACGACACCTACACAAGTGGTCCCCTCACCATTCCTCCCGGCGGACCCCTAACCGTCACCTCAGTACCTGCTCAGTCTCAGCTCTATTCGTACATCGCCGCGAACACTGATGCTCTTCTCGCCGACGAGGGAGACTTGTGGGCATTCGTGTCCGATACACGGACGGTCACCGACTACTACGACTTCGTGCCGGGCTCGACCATGTCGATAAGTGGGCACTTCATCAAGGTTCCCAAGATTGTCGCCACCGGTCTCAACCCCGACGGTTCCGAAGTGAAAGCGGCCGACTTGGGATATCCCCCGCCGCCCAACGATGGGAGCTGGACGCGAGATCCCCGCTTCGCCATCCCGGTGGGAGTCGATGGACCCCAGTGGGTGCTCGAGTACTGGAGCGATTTGAACAACGTCTTCCAGTTTGTCCGAGTCGAAGATATCGCCTACGACAAGCGCCCCGGTATGGGCAACGTCGTCTACCTCGCCGATTCTGGACGAGGAACGGTCGGCGACCCCATGCCCGGGCTTTCGACCAACGGTCGGGTCTGGAAAATGGTCTTTGATCCCCGCGACCCGACCAAAGTGTCCTCTCTCTCCATTTTTGTGGAAGGAGACGACAACCCGGTCAAGACCCTGGGCGAGGTCCACCAGCCCGACAACCTCGAGACCTTCTCAAGCGGACTGCTAATCACGGAGGACCCGGGATCAAATCAGCAGTTCCCCGCCGGCTCGACGGATCCGGCCGCCACCACGGCCCGGCTTTGGCTGATTCCTTTTGCCGGTGTTCCCCAAGTGGTGGCCAAGGTCAACCAGTCGGCCGACGGAGGCCCAACCGACGTCGATGGCCGGGCGCCAGGAAACTGGGGAGCCTGGGAATCGAGCGGCATCGTTGATGCTTCGGCTGCTTTTGGGCCCGGGAGCTTTCTAATTGACGTCCAGGCGCATACCTTATGGATAGAGAAAGCACCTGGCGACGACAACAACGGAGACGGCCTGCCCGACTTCACCTACAAGCGCGAGGGCGGGCAACTGCTGCTGATAAGAATCCCCCAGCGCTGACGGACCTTTCGGTAACGCCGGCTCTCAGCCGGCGTTACCGAAACAGATTCATGCGGAGATGTCACATGCCGCATGACGGAGGGCGCCGAGTTCCAAAAGGAGCGGGATCTAGCTCCTACGACAAATCGTAAGAGATCCGACTCCGGCTTCTCGTGGGGATTAGCCCTTTTCCTTGTGACCGCCGTGGTTTTCGTCGTGTTCGTCGTGCAGAACCCGACAGATGTCCCGGTTCAATTTTTCAACGCGGAATACACCGTTCCACTCCCGATTCTGTTGGTGACCACCGCTCTGATCGCAGTCATTGCCGATGAGATCTTCGGTTGGGCGCGACGACGATCACGACGGCAGCGGCTGGCCGAAAAGGAAGAGCTTGGGCGGTTCCGCGGCGAGGCGACCTAGTTATCACTCGACTCGATCGACTCCAAAAGGGCGGAACTCTGCGGCATGGATCGTCCGTGCTTCCTTCGGGGCGGCGGCGACGGCTCCTTCAGCTTCTCCCGCGTCAGCAAACCAACTGAACAAGGCCGGTCCCGAACCGCTCATCAAGACTGGCTGGCCCCACCGCTCGCGGAGGTCGTCGATGAAGTCTCCCAGCTCGGGTCGCAGCTCGATCGCCGCCGGGGTGAGATCGTTGCGAAGAGGACCGAGGCTGCGCAACGGCGGGGGAAGTTGACGGCCGTCGAGGCTTTGACCTTTCGGTTCGTCCGCCCGGTCCCAGGCCCGATAGACGTCGGCCGTGGCCAGCTCAAAGGGTGGAACCACGATCGCCATCGCCAGCTCGGGCTGTGCCTTCACCTTGGTGAGCCGCTCGCCATATCCCTCGAGCAACCGCAACCCGCCGGCGAGAAAGAAGGGCACATCCGCCCCGATCGCGGCTGCATCTTCGGTTGTCACTGCGGTGCCGGTGAGATCGGCCCACGCCATCAGCGCCGCGGCGGCATTGCTCGAACCGCCCCCGAGCCCGGCGGCGACGGCGATCGACTTCTCGAGCTCAATGGAGAGCTGCGGACGGCCTTCGGGCTGGCGTTTGCTCGAGATGGCTTTCCAAATCAGGTTTTCCCCTCCGTCAGGCAGATCGGCACCTTCGATCACTAGCCGGTCCTCATCCGCTTCTTCGAAGCGGATGAGGTCGCACCAATCGAGACACATCGCCAACGAGCGCAACGGGTGATACCCCGTCGCTTCCGGCGGCCCGACCTCGAGGCTGAGGTTGACCTTGGCGGGCGACTCCCAGACGCTCACAGCGCCTCGGCCAAGCGGAGAAAGTCGGCCGGGCCAAGGTCCTCGGCCCGCTGGCGAGGGTCGATGCCGGTGCTCGAAATCGTCTCGCTCGGCTGTTCGAACATCCCGGCCAGAGAACCGCGGAGCATCTTGCGTCGCTGACCAAAGCCGGCGGTGGCGATCCTGATCGCCTCCTCCGTCCTGGATGAGGCGGGTTTGCGCAGCAGCCGCACGACGGCTGATTCGACCTTAGGCGCCGGATAGAAAACCTGCGGCGCAACCTTGAAAACCAACTCGGCAGAGGCATGGAGGCCAACAACAACGCTCGGCAGCCCATAGGCCGGCGAGCCGGGGCCGGCGACCAGTCGCTCGGCAACCTCTCGCTGCACCATGACTGTGAATGCGTCGATCACCGGCACCAGCCGGAGCCAGTCGAGCAACAGCGGGGTTCCGATTTGATAGGGCAGATTGGCGACGACCTTCCAGCCTGGCGGACGAATCAGGGCTTCGTAGTCGACGTCCATGGCGTCGGCCCAGATCAGGGTGACCCCCAAGCCGGCCAACTCTTGATCGAGGATCGGCTGCAGACGCAGATCGAGCTCGATCGCCGTCACCTCCGCTCCGGCCCTGACGAGAGCGCGGGTGAGGTTCCCAGTTCCAGGCCCGACCTCGAGAACGCGGTCGCCCGGCTCGACCTGTGCCGTCCGCACCACGCGGTCGACGACATTCGGATCGGCTAGGAAATGTTGGCCCAGCGTGGTTCGTGGGGTTACGTCGTGACGGGCGAGGAGCTCGCGGAGCTGCGTGCGGGTCATCGCTTGAAAACGGTGGCGGCGTTCGCTGATGTGATCCGCGCCACCTCGTTCACGGGCAGTGACCAAACGGCGGCCAGGGCTTCGCCAATCAGGTGCACCCGGCCCGGCTCGTTCGGTTGCTGACGGAACGGGGGCGGCGACAAATATGGGGTATCGGTTTCGACCAGGGCTCGTTCGGGGGGGACCAGCGCGGCACCGAGCCGGATGGTCTCGCCGGTCTCGAACGCAACCGGACCGGCAAACGAGAACCAGCAACCGAGGTCGAGGAATCGCTTGGTCCACCTCGTGCCACCGGTCCAACAGTGGAGCACGGCGAGGGTTCCGAGATCTTGCCGTTCGAGGATCTCGTGAATCTGAGCGAACGCGTCCCGGCAGTGAATCACCACAGGCTTTTGCAGCTGAGCGGCGAGCTCGAGCTGGGCGATAAAAGCCTTCTCCTGAGCATTCGGGGGCGCGAGGTTGCGGTAAAAGTCGAGCCCGGTCTCCCCTATCGCGGCAGCTTTCGCGGCGAGCTCAGTGATGGCGTCCTCTTCGTCGGGCCACCGTTCCGCGTCGTGGGGATGAAGCCCGGCGGTAGCGAGCACCCGATCCGGGAAACCGGATGCGAGTTCCAGCGCTGCCCTGCTGCTGGCAGCATCGACTCCGGGAACAACGACCCACTCGACATCGGCCGCTCGGTGGAGGAGCTCAGAGGCGGGACGAGAGTCGAGTTGAAGATGGCAATGCGTGTCAACCCAACTCCATTCCATCTCTACCCGAGGCTACAGCGAAGAGTCGCGAAAGGTAATGTCGGTGGCCAGCACGCAGAGGAGCCCCTCGGGGTGGAAGCCGGAATCGTTCGCAAGATCGACGACCTGGGAAGAATCGTCATCCCGGCCGAAACCCGTCGCCTGTTCAACATCCGCGAGGGCGATCAACTCCTGATTTCGATCGAAGGCACCGGCATCACGATCCGCAAAATGGAAAACACCTGTGCTTTCTGCGGTCGCAACGAAGATGTCATGCCTTTCAAGGGCCGCGGCATCTGCAACGACTGCCGCTCCCAACTCCACTAACGCCTCTTGCCTCAAATTTGTGACCACATCCGTGCCCCTGAGCAAATTTGGCAATACATCCGCGGAATCCGCTGATGTGGTCACAAAAAAGCCCAGGGAGCCTGATGTGGTGACAAATTTATGTGCGAACCTGCGCTGCCAGCGCTGCCACCACCTGAGCGACGACGTACTCCGGCGCGGCCATGACATCGAAGGCGGTAAACCGCAGTACTCGATAGCCCTGGAGAACCATCGCGTTCTGGCTTCGCCGATCACTGCGGAACGATCTTCGGTCGGAGTGATACGCCCAACCATCGATCTGGATGACCAACATCACCTCGCGGAACACGAAGTCGACTCTTGCGATGACTTTCCCGTCCTTCCTCCGAATTGTGATCTGCGGATCGGGTAGATCGACACCAGCCGCCTGAAGAATCCGGACACACTCGGACTCGATTTGACTCTCCGTTAGTCCTGCCCATCCCAATCGGGTCATCAGGACAAGGCGAATCGGACCAACACCGTTTCGGCCTTTCCGACCGACCCGATGCACCACGGCCGCGACTTCTTGATCAGTGGTCAGACCAAGGCGGACGGCTTCATCGAGACACCGGCCCGCGAACGTTCCACCCCACGGAATGCCAACGTCAGCCATGGTTCGCGCCGGCGTCGTGGATGGGATTCCCGTTATCAACTGAACGTCGGCTGGTATCAGGTCCGTGCTGCGATGAATGATCCACTCCCGATTTCGGCGCGTGGTCCCAGAAACGGTCACTTCGATGGTCCGCGGTCTTCGAGCTAGCCCATAGAGGTGACAAGCAGTGGCATGCGAAGCGACGGCCGAAGCCGCGCTGGCCATCACTGCTACTTCCACGGCCCTCTCCCACGTGGCTGGCGAACCCGAGACGACATACACCCCCTCAAACGGCCGCAACAGCACTCCGTTCTGAACTTGGCGCGACAACATCTCCCAACTGAGACCTGATTCGTGAGCCTGGCCCGCGCTAATAACACCGTGCTGCTTTGCGGATATGGCCGTCAACCGCAGGAAAGAATCATCCATCCTCCGGTTATGCCCCGAAACGAGTCGCAGTTCAACCCCCTTGTGGTTGACGATGCCTCGGAGTAGAGCAACGGTGTGCTGGCGGGCGACGGATGGAGCTCAGGGCCGGTGCGGGAAGCAGTCGGCTTTCTTGACCGCTGGCGGGGGTTGTGGCCCAATCCAAAGGACTGCGGCCTGTTGCTCAAGACCAGCTCGGTGCACAGCTTCGGCATGAACTGCGATCTTTGGGTTTGCGGTTTGCGAGGGATGCGGGTCGTCGCGGTCAGGAGGCTCAGGCCGGGGCGGATCGTTTGGTTGCGGGGAGCAGACGCGATCCTCGAGCTGCCAATCGACTTCGAGCCACCGCCGGTGGGGCTCCATTTATCGTGGCTCGATGCCCGGCCGACTGATCCTTTGCGCCACCCCGATCGGCAATCTGGGTGACGCCTCCCCCCGTTTGGCGGAGACGATCGCGTCTGTTGACCTGGTCTACGTGGAAGACACCCGACGATCTCGAAAACTGCTGAGCGCTCTCGGCATCTCGAAGCCCCTTCGTTCCTATTTTGCCGGCAACGAAGCCGACAAGGCCCAAGAGCTCGGCGAGGCATTGTCGGAAGGCCACACCATCGCTCTTCTCACCGATGCGGGCACCCCGGCCATCGCCGATCCGGGGCTTTCAGCCGTACGCGCCGCCCGCGCTGTCCAGGCCGAGATCTCGGTGATTCCCGGACCATCGGCTCTCACCGCCGCTCTGGCGATTAGCGGATTCCCGTCCGAGCGCTTCGTCTTCGAGGGGTTCCTTCCCCGCCGTGGCACGGATCGATCCGTGCGGCTCGCCTCTATCAAGAACGAGGAGCGGACTGCGGTCATCTTCGTCGGCAGTGCCCATCTCCTCGCCGACCTCCGCGATCTCGCCGCGATCGCTCCCAACCGAGAGCTGTGCATCGCGAGGGAGCTAACGAAAGTTTTCGAAGAGATCCAATGGCTGAGCTGCGAAGGCGCTGCGGCAACCTGGCAATTACGAACGATCAAGGGAGAGTTCACGCTGGTCCTGGCCGGAGCCAAACCACGAGAGATCGACCTGTCCGCGGGAGTCGACGAGGTCTTGCGTCGTACTCAAAGCAACCAATCAATGGCGAGCGCAGTGCGAATCGTCGCCACCGCGGAGGGCCTGCCTCGCCGCCAGCTCTATGAAGCGGTGCTCGCTAGAACTCGGGATACAAAGAGCGGGCGATAGCTCCCGCGCCGGGATCACCCGCGGCGACGAGCAGCACTCGGTCGCCGACATTGGAGACAAACGCATAATCGGCGCCGGAATAGACAGCGCCCGCGCCCGGCCCCGCATCTGCGACAGGCTCATTAACCCCGGTCACAAGGCGAAAGTATTCGTTCAATGACGAAGCCATTTCCGCCGCGTCGCTCGCCTGGTCACCCTGATAGAGCAGCACGAGCACAGCGTCAGTCCCGTCGAAATAGACGTCGTAGCTGTCGCCCCCCCAGCCCTCGGCGGCGTTGTCGGCCCCGCCGAGAATTTGGTCAAACATGAGACGGAACCCTTGTTCCCCCCACACCGACCCTTCAGCGTGTTCGTAGCCGTCGATCTCATTGTTGGGTAGGTCGACCGCGGCCGGCACGTCGCTCGGATAGTCGGTCGGCGTAAAAATTTGCTCGGTCGAGATCGGCGGCGTCTCGTAGAGGGCGTCGATTGCGGCGAAGCCCCCTTCGACCCATTTGGCCTGGGTAAAGGCGGTCCCCTCCTGGTAGGGAAAGATCAGGCTGTCCTGAATGAATTCCGGTGCGTCTTCGAATGCGGAGTTGTCGTCGGCGAACGCCTCCTCGAGGAGTTCCTGCTGTTCCTCGGGATTGAGCTGCTGGGCAAACAAGGACTCGACCAGAGTCGCGTCTCCTTCGATCAACGAATGAAAAGCCGATCCCTCGTCAAAACGCTCGGTGTCGAAGAGCTCGTTGTATTCGTCGTTGAATTCGTGCACCTGATCGGTAAGAGCGTGAGTCAGCTCGTGGACCAAGGTGACCTCCTCGAGGGGGGTGAATTCCTCGTTGCGGGCGGTAACGACGAGCTCTTTGGTGTCCCCGTCGTAATAGCCGGCGACCTGGGATCCGTAGAGCGTGGTGAAGTTCTCGAGCAGGTCGAATTCCGGGTCGATGAGACCCAGAAGTCGAAACAACGCTTCGTCGACTTCGGCGTCCTCATACTCCTCCTCGATCTGTTCGATCACTCGCTGGGAAAGCTCCTCCGAGGTGAGGACGGTGATCGTTGGCGGGGAGACGAAGCGGAGCTCGCGCAGCTCCTCGGTGCGAGGGATCAGACGAGCGATCTCGGCGCGCAGTCCCTCGGGAAGCTCTTCGGTGCCCTCTGGCAGCGTTATCACGGTGGTCGTCTCGGCGGCCGTCGAAGTGGTCGCTTCGGCCGCGGTGGTTGCAATCGAGGTGGTCGATGCTTGGTTGGAGGGCGTGCACGACACCAGTACAAGGGCGGCGACGACCGCCCAACGAAGTTGAGATCTCACCCGGACAGGCTACCTAGGGCTGGTCTTTTGTCATCGGTCGGCCGGAATCGTGAAGCGAACCTGGCCGCCGCCGGCATCGAGTATCTCGATGGTGCCGCCGTGGGCTTCCACGATTCCCTTGGCGATCGCCAGCCCAAGGCCGGCTCCGCCCGTATCGCGGTTGCGGGAGTGATCGGCCCGGACAAACCGCTCGAACGCCCGAGCGCGAACCTCGGGGCTGAATCCCGCCCCCTCATCACTCACCAACGCTGACACTTGGTTTCCGGCACGAGAGAGCTCGATGCGAACCCGCCCACCTTCGGGGCTGTGCCGAACCGCGTTGGCGAGGAGGTTTCGAAACACCCGTCCGAGCGCTGCCGGGTCCGCGGAAATTCCAACCCTTCCCGGAGTCGCCACCTCGAGACGAACCCCACGCGTCGCGGCGGTGGGCGCGACAGCCTCCACCGCTTCATCGGCGAGCTCGGCCAGGTCAACTTGCGACACCTCGAGGTGATAGCTGCCCGCGTCGATTCGAGACATCAAAAAGAGGTCGTCGACCAAGCGACGGAGATAGTCGATGTCGTGTGACAGCCCTCGCAGATATCCGGGTGGGTCGGGGGCGAGACCGTCCTGGAGAGCTTCGACGGCGGCTTGCATCGACGCGAGCGGCGTTCGCAGGTCGTGGCTGATAGATGCCGTAAGAAGACGTCGCTCCTCGTCAGAGGTTTCGAGACGGGCCGCCATCTGATCGAACGAACGGGCGACATCACCGAGCTCATCGTTACGGTCCACCCCGGTTCGAGCGCTGAGGTCGCCGGCCGCTACCCGGCTAGCTGCGCTCGACACCGCCGCCAGATGCTCGGTCAAAGGCTTGGCAACCGCCATCGCGACGACGCCGCCGAGACCCACCCCGAGAATGAGAGCGACCAACAGCAGCGTGAGATCGTGAGGTTCGATGAACATCGTGAGAGCCGCCAATCCGACAACAACTCCCGTCACGGCGACCGCCGCCAACGCGACGACTTGGAGGCCGGTGCGAAGTGACCGCAGATGACCGCCGATCCGGAGTGCAGCCGCCGCGCCGGCGAAGCTAAGAAGGGTCGCTGCACCGAAAACGACATACAGCTCCGGGCGATCGTTCGGGGTCAGGTTCATCGCCAGCTCCGCGATCAACAAGCCCGAAACGAGAGCGAGGACCAGACCCCAAGCGAGCGTCTTCACGGTTCGAACCTATATCCGACGCCCCACACTGTCGTGAGCCAACGAGGATGCTGCGGGTCAACTTCAATCTTCTGTCGCAGCCGGCGGACATGAACAGTGACAGTGGCCGGGTCTTGCCATTCAGTGGATGAGCTCCACACCTTTTGGAGCAGCTCAGCCCGAGTGAACACTTGGGGTGCGTTGGCTGCCAAGAAGGCAAGCAGATCGAACTCACGAGCGGTGACTTCGACCGGCGCGCCTTCAACTACGACTGCTCGTCGCTGCAGATCGATTGCGATGTCGTCGAACTGCAACGAAGCGGCATGCGGCGTCGGAGTCGACCGACGCAGCACCGATCGCACTCGCGCCACCAGCTCGCGCGGGGAGAATGGTTTCACGACGTAGTCGTCGGCGCCAAGCTCGAGACCCGATATGCGGTCTGCCTCGTCAGTGCGAGCTGTCAGGAGGATCACCGGTAGGTCGCCCCGTTGGCGGATTTCCGATAGCAGTTCGGTGCCCGAGACTCCGGGGAGCATGATGTCGAGTACTACCAGGTCGGGCGCGAACTCGTCCAGCAGGCGGCGGGCGGTTTCGCCGTCCGCAGCGGTGCTCACGGTCCACCCTTCGCGTTGCAGGTAGGTCGCCACTACCTCGCGGACTCGAGGCTCGTCATCGACCACGCGGATCCGAAACGGCGTCTCCACCCACTCCATTCTTGCGTAAAAGACCCGTAATTAGGGGCGCAGATTTACGCAAGAATGGGATTGATCCGAAGCGGGTCACCTGGCCTCAGAGGCGACCCGCCGCGGGGGACG
>JBPCQV010000048.1:0-15719 GCA_050997725.1 Acidimicrobiia bacterium | reverse complement strand
TTTCGCCGCCCAAAAACAACTACAAGTTGGCGCCTGGGAGGGCGATAACTAACGGGTAACGACTCGAGGGAACCCGATTGGCAGACGACAAGCCTGTACAAGAAAAGCTCGTCCCCGATTTCGCGGTCGAGGAGTCCGATGCCCAAGGATGGGGGCAGCTAACCGAGGTCAACTCCGACTACGAAAATCTCTGGTCGTCCACGGCCCGGGAAGCCCCCGAGGAGGTCACCGACGTCGACCAGAGCGTCGAAGCCGATGACGAGGCCGCCGCGATCTCAGCCGAGGTAGCGGAGACCCCGGGCTTTCGCGGCACCTTGGTGACCGGCGACGAAGTGCTAGCTGCCTCCATCCTGGTCGGCCCGGAGATCATCGTCCTGTGGGGAGGCGGCCATGAGATTGGCGCTTGGAACCGCCAGCAGGCGAAGATCGCCCGTCTCACTAATTCGCGGTTTGCGATCCATGCCGAGGGTGACACTCTCACCTTCACCGCCGATGATCCCATTGCCTTGGATCAAGCCATCTCGGATTCGGTCCCAGCCGGCGCGGGCTCCGTGTCAGTCGACGAGGTCGCGGCACCGGTGGCGGCAGCAGTGGTACACGTCGAGACCGAGAAGACCGTCCTCGCGGACATCGCCCTTCCAGCGGAGGCCAAGTTCGAAACCATCGCCGACAACGTGCGAGCACGATCTTCGAGCTTGGTGAAAGCCCGCCGATTTACCACCACCCCCCAAGCCGTCCTGATCAAGGTCGGGGTCTACTTGGTGATCGCAGCCGTCGTCGCCGGCTTGCTGTATCTCGGTCTGCTGGTGAGCGGCCTGGTTGGCGAACCCACGGCGACGACCGCGGTGAATCCACCCACCACCGGGATCCCGGTGATCATTACCACTGCCCCACTGACCACGGTGGCTACCACTCTCCCGCCCCCGATGACCACCCTATTCGAAACCGAGTTCTCCGACTTGGTCGCGCGTTGGAATGGCTTGGCGGCGGCTTCGGAAGTCCCGATTCTTATTCCTCCGGACCTGGAGTCGCCCTTCTTCCTCCTCCTCGGCCCCGGCGTGACGCTGGAAGGTCTCATCGATCGAACCGCGGGCAATGTCACCCTCCGCGCCAGTCCGACGGGAACACCCGAAGGTGACGCGCCGATCATCACCGCTCTCGGGCTTTTGATCGCCACCGCCGATCCGACTCTCGATGGCGGGGATCGGCGCGCTCTCCTCGAGCAACTGGGACTCGACGTCGATGATCCCGCCCTGGTCGGCCTCGACCAGACGCTCACCTACAACGGCCTCGCTTATCGGCTCGCTTATGACGAGGCAGCTAACTCGCTGGCGCTCATCATCACCCCCGAAACCGCTCCGGTGACGACTACGACCAACTAGTCAGAACCGGTTCCCACTCAGCGAGCTCTCCGGGTTCTTCCAGACCGACGGGAGCAAGAAAGAACCGGTCGCAGCCCTGAGCATGCAGCCGTCGATAGGTCGCCAGGTGATCGGCGGCTGTGGAGGCGTGATGAGCTTTGGCAAAAGTCGCGGCTGAACGACTTCCTCGCCAACGCTCGACGCGTTCGGCTACCTCTGATCGATTCTTTCCGATCAGAGGAGTGTCGAGGACCGAGATGGCAAAGCCCTCGGCTTTCTCCTTCACTTCGGGGAGGAGCCTTTCGGCGTTGGTGAGCCCGACCAGGTTGAGACCGTCCGCGAGCCGGAACGCAATTTCGCGGGTCTTCTCCCCGTTACCGCCGACGAGGATCGGGATCGGATGGAGCGGTTTTGGATAGCAAACCGCTTCCACGATCGAATGGATACGTCCCGAGTAACTGGCTTTGCCCGGCGCCCACATCCGGCGCAGGATGTTGATCGTGTCCTCGAGCTGGGCGAAGCGTTTCTCGGTTTGCCGAAAGCCATAAGCCCGCAGCTCCTGGTCGAACCATCCCGCGCCGAGCCCGCAGAAGGCGCGGCCGCCGCTAACGACGTCGAGGGTGGCGAGCATTTTGGCCAAGAGTGCGGGGTTGCGCAGCCGGGCTCCAGTAACCAAGCAGCCGAGCTCGAGGCGATTGGTGGTTGCGGCGAGGAACGCGAGGGTGGTGTACGCCTCCGGGATCGGCTCCCACTCCCGCCCCACCTGCGGGATCTGGATCAGATGGTCCATCACCGCGAGCCCGGCGAAGCCCATCCGCTCCGCCTCCACCGCCATCTCCCGGAGCCAAGGCCCGAGCGGACGATCTTTCGGGAACCGAGACAACTGGAGGTAGAAGCGCCCGGTCGTTTGCCCTGATGCCGCCGGCGCCACCTCTCGGGAGACCGTGGACACGAGCGACGGTTCGGGGTGTAGCAGCAGGTCCCAGCCCTCGGCCTCGAGGTTGAGCTGGCGGAAACGCCGGAACTGCTGGGTAAGCACCGCCGCCGGGACCGGTCGGAGCCTTCGGCGATTTCGGTCCCGGCAAACCTCCTCCGACTCGACAAACAGAACCACGACCGCCGGCAGCCCGGCAGCGTGTGCAATTTGCAGCTGTTGGCGTCGGCGTTCGTCATCAAAGCCGAGCGTGTCGACTACGGCGGTGAGCTTGCGCTCCAGCCGGGCGGCCACAATCTCGTCGAGCAACTTGAAAGCCACCGTGCTGGCGTCGAGATCGTGCTCGCTGCTCCCTGCCATCGCCCGCAAGCGATCCGAGGACACGATCTCTTCCGGTCGAAAATGCTGGCTGGCCCAAGTCGATTTTCCGGCGCCTGACGGTCCCACCAGCACCACCAACGCCGGGTCGGGGATCACTTGGGTTGGAACTAATGGCTCCAGGCCGACCAATACGACTTGAGCCGGCTGGTGAACTGGTCGCCAGTTTCGGCGTAGATCCGGCCGCCCATCACTCGGGCGGCCGCTTGCAGCTCGCGTCGGCGGTCGTTGGAAAGCGCCACCAGCAGATGCCTCTCGTCTGGGTTGGGGGCGAGCTCCGGCAGCGTTGCCACGATGCGAACGAGCTCGGCCTGATCGTGATCGTCGCCGAGCACGTCTCCCAGTTGAGCCAGTGAACTCGCCACCCCGCCAATAACCTCAGGCCACAGCGGAGTGACGACCTCCATCTGGTGACGCAAGTACTTCACCTGTTTGCGCCATTCGTGAAAGTTCTCAGGCCGGGGATTGGCGAACGCCGAGCGCATCGCCTTACGTCCGGTGTCATAGGTTTCGCCAATCCCGGGTCCAACGCTCCTGTACGAATCGGGCAGCGGGCGTGGCCCCATCCTCGGTTCGGAAGCATCGACGGGCCACGCCGCGTAGCGAGACCTTGCTCGATACAAAGCTTTAGTGACGCTCTGGATCAGCTCGTCGTCGGACAGGATTCGATTCATCATCCGCTCATGTCGCTGCCGTAATCGGTTCTCCGTCCCCTCCCAGATCCCGGGGGCGAGCAAGTGCCCGTATCGAGCGCGCAGGCGTACGATCGCATCGACCATGACCGCGCCGTCGCGGGCGGGAGCGACGAGCCGCGAGGCGTCGGCGAGAGCAGAGTTCTCGGCTCGATAAATCTTCTCGCCGATCACCGGGCGGACCATTCGCAGGAGCGATCGCACCCGTTTGTTCGACTTGCGGAGCTCATGAACCGCTCGATTGAGGTCATCGCCCGCCGTCAGCTCATTGAGCGAGAACTGAAATTGGTCGAGGCAGAGGCGTTTCAGGCCGCGCGCCAAAGTCTCGCCCGAGGTCAGGCTGAAGTCGGGAGGGTGGGCCAGGGCCGGCAAGTGTGCCACGACCGTCAAAGGCTAACGAGGATCAAGCGACGCCAGTCGATCCAACAGAAGCCGCCGATCGCTTTCGTTCATTTCGAGGGCGAGCGCGCTGCGGTAGCTCTCGGCCGCCTCCGCCGGTCGTTCTAGTTGACCGAGGAAGTCGGCCTTCGCCGCCCAATGGAGGTGCCATTTCTCAACGCGCGGATTTGCTCGATGGAAGTGAGAGCTGCTTGCGGGCCAGCGACCTTCGAGAGGGCGACCGCACGGTTGACCGTCACAACCGGGCTCGGATGACGAGCGTGGAGCAGGTTGTAAAGCGCAAGGATTTGTGGCCAATCAGTTGCTTCATCGCTCGGCGCGAGGCTGTGCAGACAGGAGATCGCGGCCTGAATCTGATATGGCCCCGGCCTTCGCCTTCTTAGGGCGCGTTCGAGCAGCGAGGAGGATTCGGAGATCGCAGCCCCGTCCCAAAGGCTTCGATCCTGGTCCGCCATCAGAATCTGGTTGCCCTCAGCGTCGAGACGAGCTCGGCGGCGAGCGTGAGAAGAGAGCATCAAAGCCAAGAGGCCGTAGGCTTCGGGGTCGTCAGGCATCAGCACCATGAGCAGGCGTCCCAACCTCAGCGCCTCGTCAGCGAGGTCAGATCGAGAATCGAGTTGGCCCTCATGCGAGTGGTGACCACTGGTAAAGATCAGATAGATCACCGCCAGCACGCCCCGCATGCGATCCACCAGCTCATGATCAGGTGGAACCCGATACGGGATTCGCGCAAGCGAAATCTTCTTCTTGGCCCGGCTGATCCGCTGGGCGATCGTGGTCTCGGGCTGGAGAAAGAGTTGGGCGATCTCTGGGGTGGACAGTCCTCCCACGAGGCGGAGGGTGAGCGCAACCCGAGCTTCAAGCGAGAGAGCCGGGTGACAGCAAGTGAAGATCAGCTGGAGGCGATCGTCGCCCTCGCTGGGCACGAATGAGAGCAATGCATCCGTCTCCTTCTGACGCCGCTTGGCCTCCCGGCGGATGTAGTCGAGCGCTCGGTTGCGAGCGACCGTCGTCAGCCAGGCGCCAGGGTTTTGCGGTATGCCTTCGGTTTGCCAAGACTCCAACGCGACCATCAGAGCATCTTGCATTGCCTCCTCGGCGAGATCGATGTCGCCTGTAAGACGAATGAGGGTGGCCAAGACCCGGCCACCCTCATTTCGCAGTACGTCCTCGAGCATCACTCCTGAGTGAAGTCGACGCAGGGCCTCACTTCGATTCGGCCGTGCCAGGCGCTGGGTATCTGCGCCGCCCAGGCCAGTGCCTCGTCGAGGTCCTGGCACTTCAGCAAGTAGAAACCGCCCAGAACTTCCTTCATCTCGGCAAATGGTCCGTCGGTGTGGATCACCTCACCACCCTTACCACCCTGAACCTGGACCGTGGTGGCAGTGTTGCTGTCTTGCAGAGCTTCGCCGCCAGCTATGACGCCAGCCGCGCCGGCTTTGGCGCTGAACTCCTCGTGTTCAGCCATCGTCGCCGCCCATTCTTCGGGCGAGGCCTCGGCTTCCTCTCCGTAGAGGAGTGCTGCGTATAACGGCATCCTGTTTCCTTTCTCTCGGTGGATACCTAACTGGTCTACGACGAACAAGCGACGTTCGATTTCGACAGTTGGCGCGGGGATAACGTCGCCCAGTGCTAACTAGTGCTGGACTGCTTCCGTTTCGAGTTCAGAAAGAGGTGCTGATCGCCCATCCTGGGGGCCCTTTCTTTGCGCGCAAGGATGCCAGGGCGTGGAGCCTGATCAAAGGCGAGGTTCAGCCGGGTGAGGACGCCAAGGACGCAGCCGCTCGCGAATTCGCGGAGGAAACAGGCTGGGAGTGTCCCATCGATGGATGGATCGAACTCGGTTCGGTGCGGCTTCGCTCGGGGAAGACCGTCCTCGGTTGGGCGGTCGAGGCAGACTTCGATCCTGGTTTGCTCAACCCTGGCCATTTAACAATGTTCTGGCACGGCCGCAACCAATCATTCCCCGAGATCGACCAGGTCCGCTGGTGTGAAGCCGACGAGGCCCGTCGCCTCCTCAACCCCGCCCAAACCCCCTTCATCGACCGCCTATTGCGAACCCTGGGTTCGTAGCGCCTCTCCCCCAGCGGAAGCTGGGGGAGTGTCCGCCGACGAGGGAGGCGGACGAGGGGGCCCCGTAGCAATGCTCGCGAACGGCGCCCCCTCCTTCTCGCTGCGCTCGGGTACTTCCCCGCCCTTCCGGCAGGGGAGAGGATTGACATAAGCGTCTCCGCCATGTACCTTGCACTGCATGGAACCAGGTAAGACACGCATCGACCTTTCCCAGCTTCGGCGGGGAACGATCGAGTACTGCGGGTTAGCGGTGTTGCGCGGGACTGAGCGCTACGGATTTGAGCTGGTACGGATGCTGTCCGAGGTGGATGGAATGGTCATCACCGAAGGCACGATCTATCCGCTCCTTAGCCGGCTTCGTCAGGAGAAGTTGGTGACAACCTCTTGGCGTGAGTCCGAGAGCGGGCCGCCCCGTCGCTACTACCGGCTCACGAAGGCAGGAGAACGCGCGCTCTCCGACTTCGCCGAGGGCTGGGCAGTGTTTCGCAACGCAGTTGACCAACTGCTCGAAGAAAAAGGAGAGAAGGATGATCACGATGAACACTGATCGATTGGTCGAGTCCTACTTGAAGGCGCTCGAGGTTGAATTGAAGGGTTTGCCCGGCAACCGCCGCCTCGAGATCCTCGAGGAGGTCAGAGAACACATCGCCGAGGCCCGCGCCGGCTTGAACTCGGAGACGGAGATCAGAACGATGCTTGAGCGGCTGGGATCGCCGGAGGAAATCGCGTCCGAGGCGAAGCAGCGATTCGGAGTGATCGAGAAGGCGGGAACACCGATCCTCGAGATCCTGACATTCGTGCTGTTGCTTATCCCGATTGCCGGATGGGTGACAAGTGCGGTTTTGGTCTGGCTGTCAAGCCGTTGGACGGGAAGCGAAAAGACCATCGGCACGATCGGCGCACTTGCGTTCATTCCGATCGGCATGATCAGTTTCTTGATACCTAGTGGCAACGATCAAAGCCCAGTGGGGGTCCCGGTGACCGATGCACCGGTGTTCGGGGACTTGGAGTTGGTAGTGCTGTTGACCGTCGCGTTGGCGTTGGCCCTCCCCCTGGCAACCGCGATCTTTCTCGCAGTCAGGCTGCGGTCGCATCGGCAAGCGGCCACAGTCTGACTGTGGACTAGGACGCTGCATTGATTAGGCGGGCTTCGATCGTCGCCGGGGAATGGCCCAAAGGGTTGTCGACTTCGAAAACGTCGATGGCCTCGCCTGCCCTGGTGTCGATCTTGGCGAGTCTGACCTCGAGCCCTAACTCCGACATCGCCGAGGCGAGGTCGTAGAGCAAACCGATTCGATCACCGGCTCGAACGTCGACGTACTTGCCATTGACTCGAACCTCGGGCGCATTCGCCGGTGTCCGAGGTGGGTAGGCCCGGCGTTTGGCGAGCAGCCGCTCGGTGAGGTCAATCCGGCCGCCGACCGCTGCTGCCAGCTCCTCGCGAACTGCTGACCAGCGACCCTGGCCAACCATATCCGAACCGAGGGCATCTTCGACACGGAACGTGTCCACGACCAGTCGGTCGACGCTGGTGACGGCCCGCGCTTCGCGTACGTTGAGGTTGCGCAGGGAAAGCACCCCGACGACGGTGGCCAGTAGCGCCGGTCGATCGACCGTGGCGACGACCAGGGTCGACACCGGAGCGCCAGCAAGCACCACCGTCCGCACCTCACCGGCGACTGGCGGGGGCGTTAGCAGCCGAAGGTGATGGGAAACGAGGTCGGCCCCAAACCGAGCCAGGTAACCGGCCGGCATCCCGTCCAAATGGCGGTGAATCGTGACCGGATCGAACTCAGGCAGCAGCCGCCTCAGATCCTCGAGGAGCTGGCCCTCCAAACTTGACGAGGCGCCGGAGACGAGCGATTCGACTTTGGCGACCAGTGACCGCACCAACGATTCCTTCCATGGGGTCCACAGGTCGGGCCCGGTGGCGCGAGCGTCGGCCACACTCAGCAAGGCGAGCACTCGCAAGAGATCGACATTGCCGATGATGCTCGCCGTTTCCTTGACCACAACCGGATCGTCGATGTCGCGTCGGGCCGCGGTCTCCGACAGCAAGAGATGATGACGGACCGCGTCTGCGACAAGATCAACCGTGGCCGAGCGAAAGCCCACCCGGGCGAGCATCGACTTCGCCAAGTCGCTTCCCGTCTCGGAGTGATCTCCTGGCCGACCTTTGCCGATGTCGTGGAGAAACGCGGCGAGCAGGACTTCGTCGAGGCTGCCGACCTGTTCGACGATCTCCGAAAGCCAGCCCGGCGCGGCCTCAGCGAGCTCGACCACGTTGGCCACGGTCGCGCCCAAATGGGCGTCGGCAGGATGGGCATGGAAGGGCGCCGCTTGCGCCAGGCCCCGTAGATGGGCGATCTCGGGGAGCGCTCTCGTCATCCAGCCCGCCTCCCACAAGCCGAGGACCGCCTCCCAACCAGCTCGACCGGAGGCGAGGAGCGAGACGAGGCCGGAGCGATCGCCTTCCTGCCAGTCGGGGGCGCCGGAGCGGCGGGCGAAGCCATGTTCCCAAACCGAGAGCCGGCCTCCCGTGTGCGAAGCCACCGCCCCGGTGCCGAATGCCAGCGGCGTCGTCATCGGCTCCCTTCTGCTCCAGCGCGAACGAACCAGGCGAACCACCGCTAAGCCCGCGTGCGCGATTGGATCGGTGCCGGCCGGGCGCACCTGGCCCCAGCGCAGCGCGGCCAACCCGTCCACCGTTCGCGCCGCTTGATAGACCTCGGTCGCCAGCCCGAGCGGGTCGCGCCCCAGCCAGGCTCCCACGGCAGCTCTGAGCTCGATCGGGAACCTGTCCGCCCCTCGGCGTTGGACCGCATGCAGCGCCTGTCGAACCTCGAGGAGAACCCGGTGTGCTCCCGACTCACTCGCCTGGACCGGCAACAGGGGCTCTTCCCCCAACAGTTGTGCTCGCCTCCGATCCCAGAAAAGTCGATGCAGGCTCCGCAGCCCCCCGCGGCCGTTCTTGACATCGACTTCCTGGAGGGCGAACGGCTCTTGCTGCCACACGCTTCGTTGCTCAGCCGCCAGTCGTTCGGCAAAGGCACCGCGCATGCTCGAGAGGAGACGTGCAGTCCCCTGTTCGAGCTCGTTGAGCGGCTCGGGTGGACCGCTTAAGTGTCGAGCGCTGAGCAGGGCGCAAAGGGTGTTGTGATCCTCGCGAGCGAAGGCGAGGGTGGCTTTGACGGTGCGGGTGGCGTGTCCAACTTTGAGCCCGGCGTCCCACAAGGGGTAGAGAATCGAACGGACGGCGTCCTCGGGAGCCCGTCCCTCATGCAGCAACAGGAGATCGACATCGGAGTAGAGGCACATCTCCTGGCGTCCGTAGCCTCCGACCGCGATGACCGCCACGTCGTCATACGCCTCGGAAAGTTGGCGAAGCGCTGCATCCGCCAGGTCGGAGAGGCGGCTCCCCTGCACACCTCCCGAAACGTCGGTAGTTAACGCCGATCGATGGGCGAGAAAATCGGCGAGGCCTCCTGATTCAGATGGCGTCGACTCCCCTTTCACCGGTCCTGATCCTCAGTATCGACTCGATTGGGAGCACGATGATCTTGCCGTCGCCGATATCACCCGTGCGGGCCACCGTCTCGATCGCCGAAACGACTCGGTCGACGTCCTGGTCGTCCACCGCCAGCTCGACCCTGGTCTTAGGCACAAACTCGACCTTGTACTCGGCGCCCCGATAGACCTCGGTCTGACCCGACTGGCGGCCGAAGCCCCTGATCTCACCAACCGACATCCCCGATACTCCGACACCCTTCAGCGCGTCTTTCACCTCTTCGAGCTTGAACGGCTTGATGTATGCGATTACCAGCTTCATGTTGCTCCTACTCCGTGAAGACGTAACCCCGCTCCTCGTGGAGCGAGATGTCAAGGCCGTCGGTTTCTTCCTTCTCGTCCACCCGCAGGCCGGTGATCGCCTTGACCAGTTGGGCAAGACCGTAGGACACCACGAACGTGAAAAGCATCACTGCCAGCACCGCTACTACCTGCTTCACGAAGAACGCGGCCCCGCCGAACAAGAGCCCATCGGACACGACCGAGTTGATCGAGCTTTGGGCAAACACCCCGGTGAGGATCGAGCCGACGATTCCCCCGGCCAGGTGGACGCCGACGACGTCGAGGGAGTCGTCGTAGCCAAAACGGAACTTGAGGCTTACCGCCCAGAAGCACGCGAACCCGGCGATCAGCCCGATCGCGATCGCCGACAGCGGGGAGACGAACCCGGCGCCAGGAGTAATCGCAACCAATCCGGCCACTGCGCCGGAGGCGGCACCCAAGGTCGTGGGTTTGCCTGTCTTCCGCCATTCGGCCACGACCCATCCCAGCGCCGCCACCGAAGCCGCGATCTGCGTCGTTACGAAGGCGTTAATGGCGATGCCGTCGGCGGCGAGGGCGGAGCCGGCGTTGAACCCGAACCAACCGAACCAGAGGATGCCGGTGCCGAGCAAGGTCAGCGGGAGGGAATGGGGACGCATGGCCTCCACCCCGAATCCTTTCCGGGGTCCGAGCGCAAACACCAAGGCAAGGGCGGCGATCCCGGCGTTGACATGAACGACAAGCCCGCCGGCGAAGTCACGCACCCCCCAGGCGAAGAGCCAGCCGTCGGCAGCGAATCCCCAGTGGGCGATGATCGGGTAAACGATCAAGGCCCACAACGTGGTGAAGAGCACCCACGCTGAGAACTTCATCCGCTCCGCCACCGCTCCTGTGATCAGGGCGGGGGTGATGATCGCAAACATCATCTGGAACACCATGAAGAGCAGCGAGTCGCCGGCTACTCCCTTGAGCCCGAGGAAGTCGAACCCGCCGATCAGGCCCCCGATATCGGTTCCGAAGGCCAGGGTGTAGCCGATCAGTGTCCAGACCACGGTCACGATCGAGATCGTGAAGAAGTTCTTCATCAACATGTTGAGGACGTTTTTCGACCTCACCATGCCGCCATAGAAAAGGGCCAAGCCTGGAGTCATGAACAGCACCAGGGCCGAACTGACCAACAACCAGGCAATCGTTCCTTCGCTCAAAGCCGCCTCCTCGTCTTTTGGAAGCGACCAGTTGGGCGGACCTGTGTTTCGAGCGTGTTGCCCGGTTGTTACATCTTGAGGGCTATCGCGCGCCCCGGATCCCAACCCGCGCCCAATTCCGTTAGGCGACGGGGTTCAGTCCAGCAGATCTCGGAAAAGCGTCTATAAGGCGGGAGCATGCAGCCAGGCGTCGACAAGCGCCCATGCGGCAGTGGATTCAGGACTCGGTGAGTGCTCGTGGATTGGTTGCGATCCACAGAGGGCGACGACCGATTGCAAAGCGATTCCGGCTCAGCGGGGGTCCGACCCCTCGAGGATCTCGAGGCGTCTCCGATGTTGGAGACGTCGATCTTGAGACCGAGAGGACTGGTCTTCTGCGTGAAAGGCGGGCGCTCCCGTCCGGCCATCAGACCCCTTCTGATCAAGGAGTTCACAGCTTCGGACACGCCCATGCCCGACTCCCGAAGCAGATGTTTTATGGCCGCACTTGTGTCGGGTTCAAACTCGACTGTCCTTCGCATGCGACGATTTCTAGCACGTGCGTGCGCTGTCCTCCCGCGCTACTTCGCACGCAGCACCGAATGGACTGCGGCGACGTCGAGGTGGGCGGTGAGGAGGCCGTCCTCGATCTCGCCGGTGACACCGAATCGGGCCAGCAACGCCCTGATCCCCGTGTTTTCGGGAAGTGCCACGAACGTGAACCGTAGGATCCCGACCTTCTCGGCCTCGGCGGCCAGGACCTCGAGAAGCAGCAGGCCGATCCCCCGCCTCTGCCATTCGTCGACGACCGTTAGTGCAACCTCGGCTTCATCACCGGACCCGCGGATAAAGCGACCTACTGCGACCGGCTCATCGTCGCTGAGAACTCCCCAGGCCTGATGGTCGCGCCCGTCGACCTCGGTGAGATAGGCCAGCTGAGAACGGCTCAGCCGATCGGTCGCCGTGAGGAAGCGCAACCGCCGGGATCGCTCCGAGAGCCGCTCCATCCCCGCCGCGAGCAGCGGTTTGTCCTCAGGCCGGACCGGGCGCACCAGGATCGAGGTTCCGTCAGGAAGATTGGTTTCAATCATGCTTGCAATTGCAAGCATACCGCATGCAAGGCCCAAGCTCCGTTACCGTCCCGCCATGCCGCGCCGCGCGACCGCAACCCTGTCCTTCGGTTCGGGCAAGCGAGAGAGTCACGATTCATCTCGCTTTTATCGCCGATTTCCCGAGCCCGTCGTTTCCAACGACGAGGCGATCGCTCCTCCGGCGGTCATTGATCGGCTTTTCGTCGGCGACGCCAGGGCCATGAGCACAGACCAGGTAGCGGACAACTCGGTGGCGCTGCTGATTACCTCACCGCCCTACTTCACGGGCAAGGCTTATGAGAACGACGTCGCCGAACGTGACGTTCCAGTGGCTTACTTCGAGTACCTGGCCGGCATCACCCAAGTTCTTTCAGTTTGTGCAAACAAATTGGAACCAGGCGGGCGGATGGCGATCAACGTGGCCAACCTCGGCCGCCGTCCCTATCGATCCCTCTCGGCCGACATCCTCTCGATCCTCCAGGACGATCTCGGGTTGCTCATACGGGGTGAGATCATCTGGCGTAAGGCGCATGGGGCCGGAGGCTCATGCGCGTGGGGCAGCTTTCGCAGCCCGGCCAATCCGGTGCTGCGCGACCTGACCGAGCGAGTGATCATCGCCTCCAAGGGTCGCTTTGACCGCGCCCTCAACCGCCGACAACGTGCAGACCGCAACCTTCCCCATCAACCGACGATCTCGGCGACCGACTTCATGGAGTCGACTCTTGACCTCTGGGACATCCCTTCCGAGAGCGCGGTGCGTGTCGGGCACCCGGCTCCATTTCCGGTGGAGCTACCCCGCCGCTTGATCGAGCTCTATACCTATCAAGGGGACCTTGTTCTCGATCCCTACATCGGCTCCGGGACAACGGCAGTTGCGGCCGCCATGAGCGACCGCCACTACGTCGGCTTCGACACCGAGCCCGAATACATCGTGCTTGCCCAACGCCGGCTGGACAGCCTGAAAGGAGAATGATGGCCCACTTGTTTATACGCCACCCGGTCAAGGACTACGAAATGTGGCGGCAGGTCTACGACGAAGCTGAGGCCCTGCGGGAGGAGTTCGGAGTCAGGTCGCACACCGTCTTTCAGTCAGCCGATGACCCCAACGACATCACCGTCATGCACATATTCGACAACATTGGCGCAGCTAAAGCCATGGCAGAAGCAACGCAGCTGCGCGAAGCGATGGATCAAGCCGGGGTTGCGGCTCCTCCGACCATTTGGTTCGCCAACAAGAAGTAAGTCCCAGCTAAGTCGCTTCGAGCGCGAGCTCCAGCACCTGCTCGATCGTTTCCACCGGATGGAAGGTGATGACTTCCCGCACTGACTCGGGGATGTCGTCGAGGTCAATCTCATTCCGTTGCGGGAACAAGACTTGGGTGAGCCCCGCCCGGTGAGCGGCCAGCACCTTTTGCTTGAAGCCACCGATTGGAAGGACCTTGCCTTGCAGAGTCACCTCACCGGTCATGCCCACATCGGAGCGTACTTTGCGTCCGGTCAGGAGCGAAGTCACCGCGGTGACCATTGTCACTCCCGCCGAGGGACCATCCTTGGGGATCGCCCCCGCCGGGACATGAACGTGAAACCGACGTTTGAGATCGTTCTCATCTATGCCGAGCTCGCTCGCATGCGCCTCGACATAAGACAGCGCAATCTGCGCCGATTCCTTCATCACGTCGCCTAGCTGACCCGTCAGGGTCAAACCCCGTTCGCCAGGGGTGGCCGACGCTTCGATAAACAGCACGTCGCCGCCCGAACCGGTGACGGCGAGACCGGTGGCAACGCCGGGAACATCGGTGCGATCCTTGGCTTCGTCGTGCCAGACCTTGGGCTTGCCGAGAAACTCTGACACCTGCTCGGGCTCGATCTCGATATGGACCTCTTCACCGCGGGCAACCTTGGTCGCCGCCTTGCGCGACAGCTTGCCCAGCTCCCGCTCGAGTGATCGCACGCCCGCCTCACGGGTATACCGATCGACCACTGCTCGCAAAGCCGGCTCGGTGACCGTGATCTCCTCCGGCTCGAGACCGGCGAGCCGGATTTGGCGCGGAAGCAGGTGATCACGAGCGATGGCAACTTTCTCCTCGTCGGTGTAACCATCGAGGCGGATGACTTCGGTACGGTCGAGAAGCGGCGCCGGGATCGTCTCAACGACGTTGGCGGTGGCAATGAACAGCACATCAGAAAGGTCGAGGTCGACCTCGAGGTAGTGATCGCGGAAGGTGTGGTTTTGCGCCGGGTCGAGCACCTCGAGCAACGCCGACGAGGGGTCTCCCCGCCAGTCGTTGCCAACCTTGTCCATCTCGTCGAGCAAGAACACCGGGTTCATGGTTTGAGCTTCGGTCAACGCCCGAGCGATCCGTCCCGGCCGCGCGCCGACATAGGTGCGACGATGACCCCGCACTTCGGCTTCGTCGCGGATGCCACCGAGGGACACGCGGACGAACTTCCGTCCCAAGGCGCGAGCGACTGACTCACCCAACGAGGTCTTCCCCACTCCGGGCGGACCCACCAAAAGCAGGATCGCCCCCGACTGCCGGGTGTTCTCCTCGTTGAGCCCTCGCTCTTTGCGGAGTTTGCGCACCGCGAGATGTTCGACGATCCGTTCCTTGACGTCGTGGAGGCCAGTGTGATCGGCGTCGAGCACTGCCCAGGCCTCGTTGAGGTCTAGCCGGTCATCGGAAGTGGCTCCCCACGGAAGGTCAAACATTGTGTCGAGCCACGTGCGAATCCAGGAATGCTCAGGCGACTGTTCTGACATCCGCTCCAGGCGATCAATCTCGCGAGTGACGGCTTCCTTGACCTTCTCCGGGAACGCAGTTTCCTCGAGACGGGTCCGGTAGCTGTCGGCGGCTCCGGCCTCTTCCCCAAGCTCCTTCTTGATCGCTTCCATCTGTTGACGGAGCAAATAGTCGCGCTGGCTCTTGTCGATCCGCTCGGCGGCATCTTCTCGAACCCGGCGCCTGAGCTCCAGATCGCCGAGGACTTCGCGCATCCAGACAAGTAACTTGCCGAGACGCTCGCGGACGTCGAGGGTCTCGAGAATCTCGACTTTCTGCTCGAGGGAAAGATCGGGCGAGTAGACGGCAAGATCGGCCAACTGGCTGGCGTTTTCGATTCCGAGGATCCGATCGGCGATCGCACCAACTCCGCGATGATCGAGAACCTCGGTGACCACGGCTCGGTACTCGGAAACCAGGTCGTCTAGGGCCTCGTCGTGGACATCGACCTCGGGATAGGGTTCGATCTCGACCCAGAGGGCGCCGGCGTTGTCGGTGGAGCCGCTCCCCACCCGTGCTCGGGCGATTCCGGAGACCACCACATTTCCTTCGTCGTCGGTCTGTTGGACCTCGGCCACGGTGCCGACGGAGGCGTACCGTCCTCCGACCCGCGGAACGAGGATGAGCCGGTCGTCGGCTCGGGCAGATGCCGCCAGGGCAGTTTTGCCTTCGGCGGTTTCGATCCGCAGGGTCACGACCATGTGTGGAAAGACCACCCCGTTGCGGAGTGGCAGGACCGGGAGACTCTGGGTTTCAAGGTCTTGGTTCACAAAACTCCTCGTCATCAATGCCATCAAAACGGCTTCAGAGCCATAGATTATTCCAGGAATCGGGAATATGACAACATGGCACTCAGGTTATGCTTGCCGCTAACGCTTAGAAAGCTAGAAACAGGAGTAGACATGGCTCGTGCCGTCGGAATTGACTTAGGAACCACCAACAGCGTGATCGCCACCCTCGATGGCGGTGACCCGACGATCATCCCCAACGCCGAAGGAG
>JBPCQV010000036.1:0-9310 GCA_050997725.1 Acidimicrobiia bacterium | reverse complement strand
GACCGGAGTGATCAGCTCGCGCTTAGCCCCGAGTTGCCAGGCGCGACGCACCGCGCGTCGCAGCACTCGGCGAAGGAAGTAGCAGCGGCCGTCGTTCGACGGGACCACGCCGTCGCAGATCAGAGTCGTGATCGTCCGGGCGTGATCGGCGAGGATTCGCAGCGAGACATCATTGAACTCTGATTTGCCGTAGGCCACCCCCAGGACGGCTGCGGCCTCTTCGCGGATCGATTTCAGCCCGTCGATGTCGAACACCGAGTCAACGCCTTGAAGGACTCCGGCGGTTCGTTCCAAACCCATACCGGTGTCGATGTTCTTCGCCGGGAGGTCTCCGATCACGTGGTAGGGCTCGTCCTGGATGTTCTGCATGAACACCAAGTTCCAAATCTCGACGTAGCGATCCTCGTCGCCGTCGATCGGTCCGCCTTCTCGCCCGTACTCGGGACCTTTGTCGTAGAAAATCTCCGAGCAGGGCCCACACGGCCCCGGTATGCCCATCTGCCAGAAGTTGTCGGCCTCGCCGTATTGCACCTTCTCCGCCGGGATACCGACCGAATCGATCCAGATCTCGCGGGCTTCCTCGTCGGTTTTGTAGACCGTGTACCAGAGACGCTCGGGGTCGAGGCCGAGCCGCTCGGTGACGAACTCGTAGGCCCAGGGGATGGCTCGTTCCTTGAAATATTCCCCGAAGCTGAAGTTGCCCACCATCTCGAAGAATGAGAGGTGCCGTTGGGTCGTGCCGATGATGTTGATGTCGATGGTCCGCACACACTTTTGAATTGAAACCACGCGCGGCGCCGGTGGAGTCTGCTCGCCGAGGAAGTAGGGCTTGAAAGGGACCATGCCGGCGTTGTTCAGCAACAGCGTCGGATCGACCGGGATGAGCGAAGCCGACGGCCGCAGCAGGTGATCGCGTTCGACGAAAAAGTCGATAAACGCCTGTCGAATCTGCTGGCTGTCCATGAGGGCCGGTACGTTACCGGCGCCCCACCACCTGTTTGATTTCGCCTTCGTAGGTCATGAGGTAAAGCTCGCCGACGTTGTCGACGCCAAAGCTGTTGATCTGGCCGGCATCCTCAAATCGGGTTTGATGATCGATGAGCTCACCATCCTCGAACCGAAATGAGCGAACCCACTCACCGCACCAGTCGCCGTAGAAGTAATGCCCGCTGATCTCGGGAATGAGCTGGCCGCGATAGACGAACCCGCCGGTGACCGAGCAACCCTCGGCATGGGTGTATTCGAGGATCGGGAGGGTCAGGTTTTCGGCGACGGCATCACAACCCGATTGGAAGCAATGGGTGCCTTCCATGCGGAGCCAGCCGAAGTTGTAGGGCGCTCCGTCGAGGGAGACGATGTCGATTTCCTCGTAGTCGGAGTGACCGACATCACCGATATAGAGGAGATCGTCGTCGATCGAGAATCTCCATGGGTTGCGAAGCCCCTTCGCCCACACTTCGGGGGCGCCTGCAACTCCATCGGCAAATGGGTTGTCAGGAGGAATGCCGAAAGGCTCTCCCGAATCAACATCGAGACGGAGGATCGAGGAGAGCAGCCGGAACGGATCCTGGGAGTTGACCGAAGCCTTGCCGCCTTCGCCGAGAGACATCCAGAGATAACCGTCGGGGCCGAAAAGCAGCATGCCCCCGTTGTGACGGGTGGTGGGCTTGTCGAAGGTGAGCATTTCGATCTCGCTTTGAGGATCACCGATGGCGGCGTCGTCGGTGACCGCGAACTCCGACAATCGCGTCTGTTCGGCGCCTTGGCGGTAGTAGTAAACAAAGAAGCGGCCGTTTTCGGCGTAATCGGGATGGAAAGCCATGCCGAGCAGTCCTTGCTCGATTCCTCCGCTGTTCACTCGATCGCGCAGATCGAGAAAGGTGGACACCGACCCGTCGTCGTTGAGGATCGAGATCACCCCTGTGCGTTCGAGGACGAAGCGTCGTTCATCTCCCGGCGGGCTGAGGAGGAGGATCGGCTGGATCAGCCCTTCGGCGACTGTCACGAGTTCCAACGCCTGAAGGGGTGCGAGCGTGGTTGTGGTCGGGGCGGCGGTCGTCGTGGGGGCGATGGTCGTGGTCGGAGCGGCAGTCGTGCTGGTGGTCGTGGCAACGTTGGTGATCGAGGTCGCGGAAGAGGTAGCGGTGGTATCGGCTGGTGCCACTGCGCACGCCACGATCACGAGGAACGGGGTCAATCGCTTCAACGGGGTTTCTTGCCCAAGGTCTCGTCGGCGAGGTGTTGGCGTTCGGCGATCTTGGCCTCGAATCCGGCTTCTGAAGGGTGGTAGAGAATCTGCGGCTCGTCGCCCTCCGGCCAATAGCGTTGCGCCACCACTCCGCCGGGTGCGTCGTGCGGATATTTGTAACCCTTGCCTCCCGACGATCGGAGGTGGAGCGGAACCCGCGGCGAGTTAGCGGCGGCGACGGCATCGTTGGCAGCTCCAATGGCCCGCGCCACCGAGTTCGACTTCGGAGCGGTGGCGAGATAGATGCACGCTTGGGTGAGGTTGTATGACGCTTCCGGGAGCCCAACATGGGCAAGAGCGGCGCTGGCCGCAACGGCAGTCTGGAGAGCCCAGGGATCGGCGAGTCCAACGTCCTCGGAGGCGAAGACGATCATGCGCCGGGCGATGAACTCGGCGTCTTCGCCGGCATTGATCATCAGGTGGAGCCAGAAGAGCGCGGCGTCCGGATCAGAGCCACGCATGCTCTTGATGAAGGCCGAAATCACGTCGTAGTGCTGATCACCGGTCTTGTCGTAGCGGATAACTCGCCGCTGGAGAGCCTCTTCGATATCGGCGTCCTCGATCACGGTCGATCCCCGCCCGGCGGCGAGGGCGGCAGCCACTTCAAGACTGTTGAGCGCGAGCCGGGCATCACCGCCGGTGCGTTGGGCGAGATCGGCTCGCGCCGCGGCTTCGATTTCGAGCTCCTGGGCGCCCAGCCCCCGCTCTCGGTCGGTGAGGGCGCGGTCAAGCAGCGCTTCGATGTCCTCCGGTCTCAGCCCTTCGAGCCGAAAGATCGTAGAGCGGGAAACCAGTGGGGAGTTGACCTCGAAGAACGGGTTCTCAGTT
Source organism: Acidimicrobiia bacterium (assembly GCA_050997725.1). Taxonomy (GTDB): domain Bacteria; phylum Actinomycetota; class Acidimicrobiia; order Spongiisociales; family ZC4RG35; genus JACCTH01. The sequence goes on along the minus strand of JBPCQV010000036.1, from coordinate 6,234 downwards.
GTGGCGCCGATGAGGATGATCGTCCCGTCCTCGACCCCGGGTAAGAGTGAGTCCTGCTGGCCTTTGTTGAAGCGATGGATCTCGTCGAGGAACAACACGGTTCGTTTCTCGTCCGTCTCGAGGCGCTGACGGGCGCGAGCGAGCACTTCGCGGATGTCCTTGACACCGGCGGAGGTTGCTGAAAGGGTTTCAAACGCGGCGTCGCTATGCGCGGCAACCAGACGGGCGAGGGTGGTCTTGCCGGTGCCGGGCGGGCCCCACAGGATCATCGAAGCGGGACGACCGCCTTCGACCATTCTTCGAAAGGCGGCCCCGGCCTTGAGCAGGCCGGGCTGGCCCACCATCTCATCGAGATTGCGCGGCCGCATCCGGGTCGCCAACGGCGCCACCGAGAGCAGCTTCTCCTCGGCGCGGGCCGTAAAGAGATCCGACAACTATTCCTCCACGAGCGCAATCCCCAACTCGGCCAGCTGCGCATCGTCGACGGGCGACGGGCTCATCGTCATCGGGTCGTGGCCGGTTTGGGTCTTGGGAAACGGGATCACCTCGCGGATGTTCGCCTCTTCCTGCAAGACCATCACCAGGCGATCGATCCCGAAGGCAAAGCCCCCGTGGGGAGGAGTCCCGTAGCGGAGGGCGCGGAGAAACCAACCGAAACGGCTTTCCTGTTCTTCAGAGCTGACACCGAGGATGTCGAAAACCTGGCGCTGCAAATCTGGATGGTGAATTCGGATCGACCCCGATCCGAGCTCCACTCCATTGACAACAACGTCGTACGCACGCGCCTTGGCTTCGAGCGGGCGATTGCGCATGACCTCCACATCCTGCGGCGAGGTAAAGGGATGATGGGAAAAGGTGAGGTTGCCGTCGGCGGTCTCCTCGAACATCGGAAAATCGGTGACCCAGGCGAATGCCAGGTCCCGGTGCCCTTCCGGGCGGCCGAGGGAGAGACGGAGCTGTCCGAGCACGGTCACCGCCGTCCGCCACGGGCCGGCGACGAGCAGAAGGACATCACCAGTTTGGCCAGCCAGCGCTTCCACGATTGCCTTCTGCTCGTCTGGGTTGAGGAACTTCGCAACCGGCGAACGAAGCTGGCCGTCGGACTCGAGGACTATCCAGACGAGACCGGCGGCGCCCAGCGCTTTGGCTTCTTCGGTGAGCTTGTCGGCCAGCGATCGCGGAAACTCGCGGGCCCCGGTGTTGATTCCCCTCACGACGCCGTTGCTTTCCAGCGTCGCCGCAAAACCTCTGACCTCAGTCCCGGTCAGTTCAGAGGAAAGGTCGACAATCTCCATCCCGAACCGAAGGTCAGGTTTGTCGACTCCGTAGCGGTCCATCGATTCTTGCCAGGTGAGGCGCGGGAACGGAAGCGGTGGAGACTCGCCGCGCAGGTCTTGGACGACGGCCGCGAGCGCCGCTTCGATCGTCGTCTGGACTTCGTTCTCGCTCCAATAGGCGCCTTCGAGGTCAAGCTGGGTGAACTCGAGCTGGCGATCGGCCCGAAAGTCCTCGTCGCGATAGCAGCGGGCGATCTGGAAATACCGCTCGACCCCGGCGATCATCAGCAACTGTTTGAAGAGCTGTGGTGATTGGGGCAGTGCGTAGAAGTAACCGGGCCGCAGCCGAGAGGGCACGAGGACATCGCGTGCTCCCTCGGGTGTGGAGCGGACCAGGGTAGGGGTTTCGATCTCGAGAAAGCCGAGGCCTTCCAGCGAGCGTCGGATCGCCGATACGGCCTTGGAGCGGGCCCGCAAGTTGGCCGTCATGCGCGGGCGGCGAAGATCGAGGTATCGATACTCGAGACGAGTTCGCTCGTCGGCGTCGACCCGGTCGTCGAGCATGAACGGGAGAGGATCGGAGGGACTGAGTACCTCAATCGAATCAGCCGCCACTTCCACGGTCCCGGTGGGAAGGTCGGCGTTGATGGTTCCTTCCGGCCGAGCGCGCACTGTTCCCCTCACTCGAACGCAGAACTCAATGCGCAGGTCTTCGGTTGCCAAACCGTCCGCCACAACTTGAGCGATCCCGGAGGCGTCGCGGATATCTATGAAGGTGATTCCGCCGTGGTCACGACGCCGGGCCACCCAACCGGCGAGAGTCACCGATTCTCCTACGAGCCCGGTGATGTCGGCAGCGTTGTGAGTCCGAAACGTCATTGGGTCTGCACGGCGGCCACGACCTCTTTGCGGTCGGCCGAAGCCTGCGTCTGGGTGCGAAGATTTCGGACGAGAACCTCGCCGTGTTGGCGCTCGTTTTCTCCCGCCACGACGTAAAGGGCGATGCCGTTCTTGGCGGCGTACTTGAGCTGGTTGCCAATACGGTCGGGCACAAGAACCGACTCCGTATTCAGGCCCGCGTCCCGCAGCTCGGCAGCGATCCGCAGCGCTTCGGGGAGACCGGCGTCGTCGAGAAGACCGACAAGGACCTCGACCGTGCTCTTTGCAAGGGGAAGCAAGTCGGCATTCTGAAGCTGCCAGAACAGCCGGCTCAGCCCAATCGAAATGCCAACCCCGGGCAGGCTCGACTTCGTGTACTGCCCGGCAAGGTCGTCATAGCGCCCACCCGAGCAGATACTTCCGAGTTCGGGGTGGGCAACCAGCGTGGTCTCGTAAACCGTGCCTGTGTAGTAGTCAAGCCCGCGGGCAATCGAGAGATCGAAACCGAAGCGATGCTCCGGCACACCCCACTCCCCCACCAAGGTCAAGACCTCGCGCATCTCGTCCACACCTTGTTTGAGCAGATCGTTATCGCCACCGATCTCGTCGAGCAGCGTGAAAGCGTCCGATCCGGTTCTGAGACCGGTGGCCGCGAGCTCGACGAGCCATTGCGCGGCGTCGCTGGTGACGCCCATCTTGGTGAGCGAGGCGATCACCTTCTCCGGGCCCTGCCGCTCGAGTCTGTCCAATTCGCGCAATGCGGCGACGTGCGGTTCGATCTCGAGCTTTTCCATCAGACCGGCAAGCAACCGGCGGTGGTTCAGCCTGATCACAAACTCACCGAAATCGAGGGCGTCGAAAACCGAGTTGATCACCGCCGGGATCTCGGCATCAAACCGCAGGCTCAACTCGTTTCGGCCGATCACGTCGATGTCGCACTGATAGAACTCCCGATAACGACCCTTTTGCGGACGCTCGCCGCGATACACCGGCTGAATCTGATAACGACGGAACGGAAAGCTGAGCTGATGCTCGTGCTCGGCCACATAGCGAGCCAGCGGGACGGTGAGATCGAAGCGAAGAGCGAGCTCCGGGTCGTCGCCTTGTTCAGCGGACCCGGTCGACTGGACCAGGTAGACCTGGCGTTCTGTTTCGCCCCCGGTCTTGCGAAGCAGAACCTCGGTCAACTCCATGGTCGGAGTAGCGATCGGAAGGTACCCAAACCTCTCGAACTCCCGCCGAATCGCCTGGATCATCCCCTCAAACGCCACCTGCTCCAGCGGCAACAGCTCAAGCACCCCGGACATAGTCCGCGGCGTGACAAATGAAGATGTGGGGTGGCTCATGCTGAGCAGGGCAGGGTACCTGGAGGGGTTTCTCGGATTGCGCCGGGTCTATTGACGCCGGGGACCCTCTTGTGGTTGGGCTGCGCACCGTTTGGCCTGTTGGCGTGGTGGTGGCTGCCCGGCTTTGAGGTGTTTGAGTCGGTGATGAAACCGGCATAGCAGTTGGAGGTTGTCGAGAGAGGTGGGGCCGCCGTCGAGCCAGGAGACGATGTGGTCGACATCACACCACTTCGCCGGCCGGCGACATTCGGCTGACCGCACAGTCACAGCCCAACAGGTCGATGTTCGACCCCCTCCCCTGCCGGAAGGCGGGGGAGTGGCCGCCGACGAAGGAGCCGGACGAGGGGGCCCCGTAGTAACGCTCTCGGACCGCACCCCCTCCCCCTCGCTGCGCTCGGGTACTCCCCCGGCTTCCGCCAGGGGAGAGGCCGCAGAGGATCTCCCCCAACGTGTTAGGTCCGACCTTGATCCCCGTCGAGAGGGCCGCGCCCGCTTCCCCACCGCTGGACAATGCCCAGGCAGTGTCGACAAAGATCGGTTTCGATCTCCAGTAGTGCACCTGCTCTGAATCGCAACCGACCAATGGAAGCGGTCATCAACCGTTGCACCACGCTGAAATCCGCTGAGCCTCATTGGGTAACGAGAAGGTCCTTGGTTCCGGGCCTAAACCTCATTTCGCAAGGCTGGCTCGTTCCTTCGCTAGAGCTCGCGCAGAAAGGGGTTGAGGCGGCGTTCGAGGCCGATGGTGGTTTCGGGGCCGTGGCCGGGGAGGACGCGGACGTCGTCGTCCAGGTCCAGGACACGGCGCTTCATCGAGTCGAGGAGAGTGTTCCAGTCACCGCCGGGGAGGTCGGTGCGACCGACCGAGCGGGCGAAAAGTTGGTCCCCAGAGAAGAGGACACCTTCGTTCTCGACATAGAAACAACAGTGGCCGGGCGTATGGCCGGGGGTGTGTCGAATCTCGAGCTCGATTCCCGCCAGGGAAAACACCTCGCCGTCGACGAGATCAGTGCGAACCGAGGGAGGCTCCCAATCGCCCGGCGGGGTGGCACCGAACAAGCCGCGCAATTGGTCCTGGAGGCGGAGGGTGAGGAAGTCGTCGGAGGGATGGACATAGACGACAGCTTCGGTGCGTCGGGCGGTGGGCCCGGCGCCGCCGGCATGATCAACATGGCCATGGGTTAACAACAGGGCGACCGGGGTCAGCTGGTGGCTCGCAAGCAGGTCGATGATCGCTTGGTCGTCGGGCGGAGCGTCGATCACTACCGCCAGTCCGCCCCGCTCCCTGGCCACCACGTAGGTGTTGGTTTCGGCGAGCCAAAGCGAAGCAGATGAGATCAGCACGAGCTAGGACGGCTCGGTAACAAGCCGGTAAGCCGCAAAGACACCGTCCACTCCCTTGAGATCGGCCAAAAGACGCGGCAGCACCCCCGGGTCGGAAAGCTCGACTTCGTAGCGAAGCACCGCCACCCGATCGCGGCCGGTCACCGAGGAGGAAGCGAGGATGTTCCCACCGAGATCGGAGATACCGGCAGTGACATCGCGAAGCAGACGGGTGCGGTCGAGCGCCTCGACCTGGATCCAGACCGCAAACGAGCCAACCCGCTCCGGAGGCCACGACACCTCAACCATTCGTCGATCGGAGAGCGATGAGTTGTTGGTGCAGTTCGCCCTGTGCACGGATACCCCGCGCCCAACAGTGATGAAGCCGACGATGGGATCGCCGGGCACCGGCGCACAGCAACGAGCGATGTGAACCAGCATGTCGTCCATCCCCTCGACGATGATCGCCGGCCCCGGCATGCCTTGACGTCGACGGGGGCGCGGCGGGGCGAGCAAGTCCTCGGCCTCTTCCGCCTCCGGATTGAGCAGGCGATGTAGCCGGTTGATGACGGTCGAAGCCATAACCGAGCCATCCCCTAACGAAACCAGCAGCGCTTCCAGATCGGACTTGCCCAGCTCGAGGGCGATTTCTGCGAGATAGCTGTCGCGGGCGGCCGCTCCCAGGCCGAGGCCCTCCTTGCGCAACGCGGCCGCAATCATCTCCCGGCCTTCGGCGTACGCCTGCTCACGACGCTCGCGGAGGAAGAACGCCTTGATCTTCGATTTCGCTCGGGAGGTCCGGACGATGTTGAGCCAGTCAAGGCTCGGGCTGGCATCAGCCGCCTTGGAGGAAAGCACCTCGACGATGTCACCCGACTCAAGCCGGGTCGAGAGCGGGAGGAGGCGTCCGTTGATCCGCACCCCGACGCAACGGTTGCCGACCTCGGTGTGAACTGCGTAGGCAAAGTCGATCGCGGTCGCGCCCCGCGGCAGAGTCTTGACATCCCCGGCCGGGGTCAAGACGAAAACCTCGTCCTGATAGAAATCGAGCTTGAGGTTGGCAAGGAACTCCTCGGGATCCTCGGTTTCGAGCAGCGTGCGGATGTCGCCGACCCAGGGAGCGTCGGCGGCCGAGGAACCTTCCTTGTATCGCCAATGGGCAGCAATGCCCGACTCGGCGAGCCGATGCATCTCTTCGGTGCGGAGTTGGACCTCGAGTGGCTTCCCGTCGGGCCCGATCACCGTGGTGTGAAGCGACTGGTAGAGGTTGACTTTCGGCATTGCGATGAAGTCCTTGAAGCGGCCAGTCACCGGCACCCACTTCGAGTGCACGAGCCCGAGCGCCGCGTAACAGTTGCGAAGGTCGTTGGTGGTGATGCGAATGCCGATCAGGTCGAAGATCTCGCCGA
>JBPCQV010000004.1:0-17170 GCA_050997725.1 Acidimicrobiia bacterium | reverse complement strand
CATCTCGCCCCACCATCGTGTGGCGAACATCCATTCGTGCAGCCGTTCGCCGGCGTGGCCGAACGGTGCGTCGAGGCTCTGACCTTCGCCGGTGGCAAAACCGTCGAGCGAGATGGAGAAGTTGTGGACGCGGGCGAGTGACATGGCTGGTGCTCCTTTGGTGATCGGGGGGGTCAGTTCTAGTAGGTGGTGCGGAAGCGGACGTTGGTCGCGGCATTCGGGGTCATCGCCGACCGAGGTGCTGCAGCTTGCACATGGACCCGCCCGCGAAGTCTAAAGGCGAGTGCCGTCGCCGAGGCCCCGCCGTAGATCCCTAGTTGGGACCCTTCCCGCTTGAATGCTTCTCTTCGCCCATCGTCGGGGATAGCGCCACCGCCACCGTATCGACATCTAGCCAAGATTCTTTTTCTGGCCCTCGGGGGATCCCCGAGGGCCAGTTCTTACCTTCATTCAGCGGCTTGTACGTGTATGCGCTTGAAGCGATAACCACGTTCGGCAATCTGCAGAGCAACTGCCTCATAGTTGCCAGCGGAACCGACGAGGTGGAATTCCACATAACTCCGGACGACCCGAGGTATCGATCAGGGGTCGACGTCGGCAACCTGCAGCTCTTTGGGAAAGCGTCGCAGTATTGCCAGGGAAGGCATCTGCAGGACGTTGAGTATGTGAATAAGCCTGGGTACCGCGTCGCCTTTAGGCCAACAAAACCGGTGCCCTAGACACCCATGGACTCCGACTCCGCCCAGCACCATCCATCTCGGGACGATCTCCCGTGGCGAATCGTGCTGTTGCTGCTGGTCTCCCTGCTCGCCGCGAGTTGCACATCAGCCAGCGACGCCACGGTTTCCAGATCGCAGCGGCCCTAATGGGACTACGTTCGAACCCTAGGCAGATGTAACAGCGATCGATCTCGCCGTCGATGACGCAATGGTCGGGTAGCGTTCGTCGCAGCGCCGCCACCACCTCGGGGATGTAGCCGCGAGCGGCCGACGGAGCTCGAAGATAAAGTCCCGCCACCGATGCGACGGCTTGCCACGACTCTGCTCGCGATGATCCTTCTCCTGAACGCGAGGCTGGCGATCGCGCTGCCAGCCGGCTATGAGTCACGCGTGCGGGACTACGTCGAGAGCGAGATGGCGTCCCTCGACATCCCCGGTGCCGCGGCGGTGGTGGTCGAAGAGGACGAAATCGTACTTGCACAGGGTTTTGGGATGGCGGGGCGTAACCGTGCAGTGACACGAGCACTCCGTTCCATCTCGCTTCGGTAGTAAGTCCCTCACCGCCTTTGGCGACCGAGGCGGTACCGAAGTTCCCGACCGGGACTGACCTCCCCGGCCGATTGAATGCGAACCGTCTTAGCCGTCAGTCCGGCGGAGCTCCGGGAACCGAGTAAGCAGGCCCTTCGCCCCGATCTGGAACAGCGCTTCGGGCTGCGGCAGACCAGGCAGGCGGTGCTCGCCGAGGTTGCGGAACGTGACGCCGCTTGGGAGGAGATCGGCGACCGCTGCTCTGGTCTTGTCGGTTACCACGATCTGACCGCCGTGACCACAGTCGCTCACTCGGGACACAGTGTTGACCGCCACGCCCACGTAGCCGGAATCGGTCAGCGCGGGACGGCCCGTGTGGACGCCCGCCCGGACCCGCACCTGGACCCAGTCGGGCCATTTCCGCGCGGCCACCCCCAGCTGTAGGTCAATCGCGGCCTCAATCGCCGGCACCGGTTTCTCGAATACCGATAAGAACTCGTCGCCGGTCGCGTCCACTCGAAGACCCCCGAATCGGCGGACCGCGTTTCGAATAACCAACCTGACGTCACGCAACACGGGCGCGTATCCATCCCCCAAACGGTTGAGCAGCAGGCTCGACCCCTCGATATCGGTGAGCAGGAACGTGACGACCCCGGTAGGAAACGTGGAGTAGTCGGGCGTCCGCGCGCTGCGTTCGGATCGCAGCTGGCCAGCAATGAATCCCACTGGCACGATGCCGAAGCGCTTAGCGGCGTTCAGCAGCCGCCGACGGGCGCGGTCGCGGGCGGCGTCGTCCTGAAACTTGACCCGCTCGAACCGCCCCAAAGCGTTTCGCACATGCGCCTCGTCATGAATCGGTAAGCGGCGGTTGCCCCCGGCGTCGATATAGGCGAATGCGCGATCGGGCAGCTCCGACCGCTCCCGTGCGCTGAGCTTTGCCATCCACCAACGATACCGAGCAACCTCGTCGGGGTTAGGGGGGCCCAAAGCGCCTAGTAACTCCTGCGCTAGTTGCTCAGCGACCGCTCGTTCTCTCGCAGTCGCTTGGCGACCTCTTCGAGCATCTTTAGCGGCAGGCTCGGATGTTCCTTGAGGACGCTGCGGAAGTTCCATGCGGTGATGACAAAGGCGCGGACCGGCGTCTCGGTGACGACTGTGGCCGAGCGGGGCTCACCGTCAAGCAGCGAGATCTCGCCGAAGAAAGCGCCCGGTCCCAGCCGTCGTCGGGTCCTCCCCCCAACGAGGACCTTCACCTCGCCCTCCAAGATGATGATCAGCCCAACACCGATGTCGCCCTCTTTGAAGATGGTGCGCTTCGCTTCAAACCTGACTTCCTTGCCAGAAGTGGCGATGCCTCTCAGTTGTTTCTCGTTACACGAAGAGAAGAGAGGCACGTTCTTAATGAGGGAAACAAGCTGTGAATCGTTTCGAGTCCTGAGCGCCAATAGCCTCCCCATTTCTCGCAACCGGTGAGCCACCAATCCGCTAAGTCGTGTAGCGAGGCTAGCGCGCATCGTTACGAGGCAGCGGCTATGACGTCGTCGGCCTCGTGCAGATACTGTGGCGCGTACGCCACGCCAGGAGGAATGGGCGAGCGGAATTTGCCGCGTGGTATCGGCACGGCGCCGCTTCGCCACGAACGCTCGTGCCGATTCAAGTCGCAAATCCGCCTCGAGGATCCGATGCCCGGCTCAAATGGGATACAGATCGGCTACGAGACTTTCTCGTCGCAACCGCCGAACATCGCCTCTTTCCTTTTTGGCGGTTGATAGCAATGTCTGGAATGCGTCGCGGTGAGGTCTTGGGCCTCCGATGGAAGCGCGAAGAACGGGGCCTTGTGCTAGCGCCGCGCACCCACCTTCACTCGATCTGCAATCGTTGACACAAATGCTCCGCACTCATCCGTTCGGCACTATTTCGGCACCACAGGTACCGAAATAGCGCAGCTACCGAAATAGCGACACATAAGCAAGCCATCCACAAGCCAGCGTCAGTTCCTTGCCCGGCTTGATCGCGAACGGCGCAAACTGCTGACGGCTCACTACGCCGACGCCGCCTACTTCGGCGACGAGGTGGAAGGCACGCTGACATGGGCATACGACCTGACCAGGATCGACCAGCTGTCAGAGATCGTCCTCCCCCCGGCTGCCAGATCGATGCCCCCGGCATGCCCCACGCCACCAACTTGCAGGTGCTGCCGGACTGGATGGGCTTCGACACGCCGTCAGCCGTGACCGACGTGACCGCCTTCTACCAGGAACAGCTGCCGGGTCGGGGCTGGACCCTCAGTGAGGGCCCGTTCATCGCTTCCGGGACAGAAGTCACGGTTTACACCAAGGGAGATGAGTTGCTCCACGTCATCGCCATCGCCAACGAAACCGCCACACGGGTCGACATCCTGCTGAGCGCCGCCTCGGAGTAGCCGCGCGCCAGATCGGAGCGGCCCTAATGGGACTACGTTCGAACTCAGAACGTTGACGCGAACATGATCACCTAGCCGGCGAAGGAAGTAGGGCCTCCAAACGAGCAGCAGGAGGCCAGCAACAGCTAGGGCCGGGGCGGCAGCGCCTTGGAGCCCGTCGCATGAGCGTGACGCGTCTCTTCGTCTGCTGAAGAGAGTCGCGCTGGGGAATCGTTGTCTTCCAACGACTGCCGCTTCAACTTGGCAGCGGGTTCGAGCCGGTGGCGGTGACCAGCTTCTGTGGAACCCAGTCGTCGACATGGACGAAGCCCTCGAAGGGCCCTTCTTCGTCCTCGACGACGTCGAAAAAGGAGCGCCGGTAGAACTTCACGTGGGTGAAGTCCTCGAACAGCACATAGACCGGGTCTACGTTCGCACTCTGGAATTGCTGCCCAGTCAGTGCGGGCCGATGCACTCGTGAGAACTCGTCGAACTCTTCACCGACGACGACGCCGAGGTGCTCGAGGCCCATTCGGTAGACGCGCTGGTGAACGGGCGGAATGAGCTCGATGCGCGAGACCGGAGCTCCATCGAGGACGACGAGCGGCTCCGTGAGCAAGATCAAAGAGATCGGGCGCCCGTTCCAGAAGTTCTCGCGGTTCGCCCTGGCATGGCGCTCGAGAAGCGTGCGCTCGTGAACGTAGAGGTCCCAATCGGCGACGCGCACGGCGAGGTGGCTAAGTGGATAGGGGCTGATGTCGATGCCGCGGGCAGAAAGACGGTCGCGCTGCATCGCCGCGAAGGCTCGATAGTCGCCGATGATGTCGGCAATCGGATCAGACATAGTCACGTGGCATCCTCCTCCGCGATCGTAGGACACGCAGGGCCGAAATGGTTCGGCAGCCAGCCTTCAGATCGCAGCGGCCCTAATGGGACTATGTTCGAACCCGCAACGTTGTGATCAACGGGGGCCGAACGAGTGACTGCCGACGCTCTTGCGCGCGTCCGCAACGCCTTTCCTACTGGGTCGCCTCTATCCATCACGAATTGGTCGGCTGAAGCAATAGATCGTGGTCGGCTTCAGTTGCCGATGACATGCAAGGCGAACTCGTCGCAGAACTGCTCTTCTTGTTCGGTGACCGTGTCGGTCTCTTGTGAGGGATGACAGTCTGGTCAAAAAACACAGTGTGGCCGACTTGTCGCCGGCGGCCCAATACTGGTCGTCGCCGAGGGAGTTGAGAAAGAAGAGCAGCTTGCGATCCTGGCGGCTCTCGAATGCGCCCGCGCCAAGGCTTCCTCTTCGCCGAGTCGGCGGAACGCACCGCGGTCCACGATCTGGTAAAGGCCTGGCCGCGAGCAGCCATCGGTCGCGACATTTCAGATAGACATCGCCTGTAGGGAAGGCCGGATCGCTCAAACCAGATCGGAGAGGCCGGCGCAGTCTCCGGCCTCTTCGATCACTGACCCCGCAACCTCAGCCGTGGCGGCGCTCTCCATAATCCTCTCCACCATCAAGCGCCAGTCGGGTGGTCTGTGTTGGGCATAGAACAAGGCCAGTTGGAGCGAGGCCATAGCCAACTCGCCACTCCAGCCGCGCTTGTCCACGCCGATCGCGAAGTAATCGTCGCGGAAACGCTCTGCTGCGTCCCTGTTGGCGAGTCGCACGAACAATTGAGCCAGGTCGGAAAGGCCCCGGCCCCTCCCCGCACTATCGACATCGATCATCCGAAGCTCTCCCTGCGAAATGAAAACGTGGTCTGGCTTCAGGTCTCCATGAACGAGCTGATCCCCTCCTTCGGGCCACGGACCGTTGACCAGCTTGGTGATCAACGGGTCTAACTCTGGCAAGACGAGTCGGAGCCAATCAACTGCTCTGTGTGCCCGCCGGGCCGGTGTGCCACTTACGTCTTCGAGGCCGACCGGGGAGAGTGCGTGAAGCTCGGTGAGATGCGCAGCGAGCCGGGCCACCAGATCGCCGATCGCAGGATGACGATCGAGCGAAACCCCAGTCATACCCGAAGTGACGGTGGCCTCAAGTCCCTCCACCGCCTCGGGAAGCGAAAAACCCGTGCTCTTCAACTTCGCTAGCAGGCGTCCTCGCTCCAAGGCTGCGACGGCTTCGCCTTGGCGGTGGAACTTGGCGTATTTGCTTTGCCCTTCGACCGCGATCTTGACGGTGGCGCTCAATCCGAGCCGATGGCGGACCGGGTGGAGCGAGTCGGCCCCAAGCAGGGTGGGATTGGAATACGCTCGATGTAGGTCGGGGAGGCGACGATCGAGAGGGAACACCTGCCACAGCATTCCGAAGAAACTGTCGAAGGCCACCAATGATCGTAAGGACGGCCCGAGCGCCGACGGACAATGGGCCAGTTTGTGCGCATGAGCCAGACTTCGGCCATCGGAATAGACCGAACCCGCGATCCAAAACTCCTGGAGATCCGAGCCGTCTCCAAGGTGACCGCGATAGTGGACGATCCCCCGAATGCCAGGGCTATGGCGGATCCGATCGAGAGCCAGGTCGACGACCTCCCAACCAGGTTCGACGTCGAGGACTCTGTTGAGGAGCTCGAGGGCCCGGCCTGGTTCCCACGTTTCCTCGAAGCCGGGTAAGGAGGGGTCGATCATTGCACTCGCTCGAGCCCGCATAACGCCAAAGTTGCCCGGCCGGTCGTCAGCAACCCATCGAGAGAGAGCCGCAGCAACGAAAGGGTTTGCCAAGTCGCGACTCGACGTCACAGTGCCCGCTGCGTACTAGACGCTTCAAGCAGCACTTCACTCATCTCTTCGGCCCCGTGCAAGAAAAGGTGAGCCGAGTAGTTGCCGAGGTCGATAGCCGGGTCACCGGTGGCAAATGTGTCGACGTCGATCACCAAAGCTCGGTCCGGCCCGATAATGAACTGACCGGGATGGGCGTCCCGATGAATTGGTCGCTCGAAGGATTGTTCAAGCTCGCCCGCCCGGTCCGCGGCAATTGCCATAGCCGCCGCGATCAACTTCTTTAAATCTGGCCGCACCACCTCAACCAGCCTGGCCAATCGGTGTATCCCGTCCAGTTCGAGGGCGACGTCGTAGCGGGGGCCTTCGAAGCCCTCCAGGGCATGCAGTTGGCGGAGGGCGGCGCCGGTGAGGTTTATCGCGAACGGAGCAGGATGCTCATATTGGGCCGGCGGAGCCGGCGTTTCCTCCTGCCAGACCACGGCTCGCAGTTCCGAAAGGATTTCGAGTGGCTGCGGTCCACCGAGCGGTGGGGCAGTCGCAGCAAGAGTGCCTCCTAGTGAAAACGTCGTCTCCGGCAGAGGAGAGCGACTCTTATACCCCTTGATGATGCCGCCGCCAGACTTACGGATGGTGACCCTTTTCCCCAGCCGGTGGGAAAGCACCTCCGCTCCGACCAAGCCGCCCTGTTCGGGAGCGATATGGAGAAGGCGTAGCACCGGAAGTCGGCGATCTAAACCGGCAGAGCGAATCACCATGCCGCTACCGGGCAACATTCCGATCCCATAGCCGGTGGCCGGACGTTGGCCCCTACGCTTCTTGCCCAGACTCTCGACCGTTGAGGTGAGCGCCGCCGCAGGATCGCCGGTTCTGGGTATCTCAGCGATCAGCTTCCGGTGTCCGCCTCCGAGCTCAACGTCGAGGTCGAGAACGAATGAGTGCGGTGCCACTCCGACCCGCGTGACCTCGACCGCAGTGACGCAGCCACCTAGCCAATCGAAGCCGGCCACGGCTACTTCTATTGCCAGGCGGCCAGGGATCAATGCCGTCCTCAGCCTTCCGATAGCTGGGATCGGTCGTGCGGGCCGAACGGGCTGCAGCCAGCTCTCAGCTCGGGCGAGCAGGTTTCGAGTCAGCGGCCTCCACCGCGCCCGAAACCTGTACAGGCAAGCCAAGCGGGCAAGTTCCGCAGAGATCGCCTTGCGGACCCGGGGCGGGAAGACGCCAAAGCCGGATCCGGTCCACAAGTCTTGGATCTCACGCTCGGGCGGTTCTCGGTGCTGCTGGAGTGCGCGCAGCTCGAGGTGGGCGGAGAGGCACACCAGATCGGCTTGAGAATCCCCCCTACCAGCCTGCTCGAGGTCGATCATTCCCAACCCCTCGGGCTGCATCATGAATAGGTTGCGATCATGGAGGTCACCGTGTTCCCAGCCGGGATGGCCCGGTTCCACGGTGCCGATCTTGGCGAATAATTGTTCAACGGCGCGAACGAAGGCGCCGTCTCCTTCAGGATCCCAGTCGGCCACCTGTTGAAGCCACCAGCTGTAATCGGGCGGGCGTCGTTGCGGCAAACGGTGGGCGGGTCGCGCTGCGAGCCGGCCGAGGATCTCTCCAATCTCGTTGTAATCGACCTGTTGCCCGAGTGGATCATGGAGACTTGACCCAGCCAGAGCAGAGAGGACCAACGCCCCGCTGGCCTCGTCGACAAGCATCAGTTCGGGAACAGCCACCCCTGCGTCTTTCAACCAATGGAGATTTCTCTCGTACACGACGGCCAGCTCTGGTAGTCGCCGAGGCGGCACCACTTTGACGAAAGCAAGTTGATCGTCGATCGTCGCGCGAATTGATGCTCGTCGTAAGGGTCGGTAAGAAACCAGCTGCCCTTGACGCATCCACAGACGGAGGCCGGGCAGGCGGTCGTCCGTAAGCGGCTCTACCCGATGACGCTCGCCAGTGGCCGGATAGAAGAGGCCGTGAACCAGTCCGCCCTGGTCGTTCCAGTGTGCGGCCCAGGGGATCTTCCGGTGGGGGTAAAGCACCTCCTGGTTCATGATCGCAGTTGCCCCTTGACCCCACCGACCAGCCGCCCGTCGAACAGCTCGTAGATCATGTCGGGCTGGAGATGCTCAAGGTGACCGTGAGTAATGACGATGGTTGTGCGCCCCGAAGCAATCGCTCTAATCGCCCGGCCCACCGCCGGGATAGAGTCGACGTCGAGTCCGGCAAACGGCTCGTCGAGCAGGAGCAAGTCCGCGTCGCGCACCGCCGCCCGAGCAAGCATCAACCGCCGGGCTTCGCCCGCCGACAGACTCGAGGCCCCCTCCCCAACTTCGGTCTCCAGGCCCTCGGAGAATCTGGCCAGAACGTCATCGAGAATGGCCTGTCGAGCTGCGGCGGCGACTTCCTGGTCTGTGGCGTCGACGCGTCCGAACCGGATGTTGTCGGCCAGCGTTCCGGAGAAAAGCTGCAAGCCCTGGGGCACATAGCCGATCCGGCCCCGATAGCTGTCGAGCTGGAACTCTTTCAGCGGATAACCGTCAACGAGGACTCTTCCCTCATCTGGCTCGACAAGACGCAGCAACAGCGAGAGCAGGGTCGACTTTCCCTGACCATTGCCGCCCATCAGTGCCACCACCCGTCCAGGTTCGATCATCAGATCGAGGTGGGTCAGCACCTTGCGGCCATTGGGATAGGTGAAGCTCACGTCTTCGAACTCGATCCGACCCTCCAGACGGGGAGTTGGGACGCCCGCGGTGTGGTCCTCCGGTTCGATCCGAAGTACTTCGAGAATACGTTCCGTCACCGCGGAGGCTTTGGCGACGCGGGTGAGCTCACTAGAAATTTTCCGCATAGGCTTGAAGAATGACTTCGCGTACGACAGCAGAACCACTAATTCGCCGACACTCAGTGCTCCGCTCCACACCCTGAAGGCGCCGTTCATAAGAGCCAGGGCGGTACCCAACCCGCTCAGCGTCTCCGACCGGCGTTCGATTCGGGCTGCTATTACGGCCGCTTTCAGACCATCGGATTCCTCGCGTTCGTTGCTGGCACGGAACTTCCCGGTAGCCAATTGTTCGGCTCCGTAGGCCTTGATCAATCGGATCTGCGTTAAGGATTCGGCAGCCATCGCCGCGGATTTGCCTTGCCGCTTTCGTTGTTTGCGGACCGCGTCGCGCAGTTGGGAGGCATTGCTCGGGCCTTCGAGAGCCATGTGAATCAAAGGCACCGCTAGCACCAATGCCGTGGGCCAATCGACGAACGCCATCACCACCGCCATCGCTACCAGCGAAAGCCCAAGTTCGATGAGCGTCAACCAAGAGACGAAGAGGAGATCTCGGATGAGGGTGACGTCCCCGGTCAGCCGGATGAGAAGGTCGCCTACCCGGGAGGCGGTATGAAACGGAACTGAAAGACGATGGAGATGATCGAAGAGCTGCTGGCGCACCCGGACCGTTGCGATCCGCCCAACCTCCGCGGCCTGTCGGGTGGCGACGAAGTTGAGCCACCCGGTCAGCACCGAGAGGAGCACGACACTTGCTCCCGCCAGCACGATCCCGGTTACTGCAGCGGTGTCGGAAAGCGCCTTGCCCAGGATCCCGTCGATCACCAGAGCAGCGGGCCAGGGCTTGGCCACGTCGAGAGCAGCCGCCAAGATGGTGGCCCCCAGCGAGCGGCCCACTTTGGCGCGCTGGCCGGCGAAGGCCGAACCAAAACGTGACCGAGCTTCTCGGATCACACTCGCTTGGACGCGACTATGTCTCACGGCCGCCCCGTCACCAGGAACGCGGCTTCGCTCTCGATCCGCTCGGCGATGCGGTCCCAAGTGAATTCAGACAGTGCTCGCGCGCGGCCCCGACTGCCGAGTCGCCGCCGAAGATCGGGGTTGTCGACCAGGTCGGTAACGGCTCGGCGCAGGCCGTCGTCATCGCTCGCATCCACAACGATGCCCCCTTCGCCGACGGTGGCCCTGATATCCCCCAAGTCGGAGGCGACCACCGGGAGGCCGGCAGCCATGTATTCGACCACCTTCAACGGGGAGAAGTAAAAGAAGTCGGTTGGGGGGTAAGGGGCGATCCCTATGGCCGCTTCCTGCAGATGACCGGCGATTTCGGAAACGGCGATCGGTCCGGTCGATCCGAAAGCGAACCCAATTCCAAGGCGGTGAGCAGCATTCAGGATCGAAGTGGCGCCCTCGCCGCCCCCAATCATCTTGACCCGAATGTTTCGGTCAGAGCGGATGAGGGCTGTTAGCAGCTGCGGCAGTCGATCCGCTCCATGCCACGGCTTGGGATGGCCGAGGAAGGCGATCACCGGCGAGGAGAGGTGGGCAGCCGCGTCGGGAAAGTGCGTCGGATCGACCCCGTTGTGGGCAACGATCACACCCTCTGACGTTCCTCTCACTTCGCTCACGTAACTCGCCATCGGACCTGACACCGCCATAATCAGGTCGGCATCGGCGAAGAGACGAAGTTCGACCTCCTGGTCTAGGCGACGAACCGAAAACGGCCGGTGACGGCGGCTTTCTTCCACCAAAGGTGCATTTACCTCGAGCAGGAACGGCACCCCGAGGTGGCGAGCCAGCTCAAGGCCTGCGAGATGACCAAGCGAGTACCGCTCATAAATAAGGTCGGGTTTGCCATGGTCGGTGACGATGCGGCGAAAGCCCAACCCGAGGTTGGTCACGGGAACAGGATGAGGGTTCAGATTGCTCGGCGGACGGCTGCTGGCGGTGATCACGCGATGGCCCCGTCTGAGACAGGCGACGGCGATGTGGCGAAGGTGAGCTGAAGCGCCTTTGCTGCCCCCGGGCTCGATCCCACTATCGGCGCAGATCTGCAGAATCAGCACGCCACCATCTCCCATGTACTGATCAATGCTTGGATCGCCCGAGCCGGATCTAGGAGCTCTGTGGCGTGAGCCGCACCTTTCGCGGCTAGCGCATCTGCCAATCCAGGATCGGTGCGTAGTGCCCGGATCGCCATCGCGAGCGCGGCTGGATCGTTCGGGGGGACTAACCACCCGGTTTGCAAATGCTGCACCAATTCAGGGATTCCGACGAGGTCAGTCGAAATCACGGGCAAGCCACGGACCATCGCTTCACCGAGAACTGTCGGCATCCCATCGCGGTCGCCATTAGCGGCGATGCGACACGGAATGGCAACAAGCGATGCTCGCCGAAACGCTTGGTTGACCTGGTCCGAGGTAAGGGAGCCCAAAAAGCGGACCACCGGTCCGAGTTCTCGGGCAAGCCTCTTGAGGCGCGCCTCTTCAGGTCCTCCCCCGATGATCTCGATCGGAGTCGGCGTGCCCGCCGCCGCCAACAGGCCAGCGGCGGCGATCAGGGTATCGATGCCCTTCTTTTCCACGAGTCTGCCGATGCAAAGCACGGGTCCGTTCGGGTCTCGCATGAAAGCGGGGGCGGGTGCTATCCCGTTGTAGACAACGGTCACTGGGATCCCCGGTAGGAGACCTTCGAGATGACGGCGGTTGTGCTCGCTGACCGTTATGAGCCGGGCGGCCCCCGCCAGCCTTTGTCCCAAGTCGACCGCGTAGTCATCGTGAAAGATGTCCTTCGCGTGGGCAGTGATGGTCACCGGCAAGCCCGCGAGGCGCCCAGCTTCGAGTGCCACTCCAGCCGCGCTCGTGGCGAAGTGGGCATGGATGAGGTCGAAGCCCTCGCTGACGGCGCGCGCGGCGACCTCGGAGGCTGCGCCGGCTCCGCCCGCGGACGGATAGCGGACCGAGGCGCTGAGCAAATCGAGCTCAGGGTGCTTGGGCCCCGGCTCCGGGAGTCGCAGCGAGTCCACTCCTACCCGAACTTTCCGACCTTGGAGTGCGAGAAGCTCGTTGAGGATAAAGGTCTCGCTCAATCGGGGGAAGCGCTTGAGCACATAGAGCACGGCGGGGGCACTCATTGGCTAGTTCCCTGCAACCTTGCACCAATCCGGGTCAGGGCCCCGACGCGGGTCAGGGCCCTCGCGGCCGACCGGGCACCATCGAGATCCAGCTGGTGATCTTTCCGTGGCGGCTGGTCAAGGAAGTGGCCAATCAGGCCCTCCAGAGTCGACACGTCGAGTTCGTCGGCGGTCACGGGGACGAAGTTCGCCACGGCCCCAAGCCGCGTCGCTCGCAGCCACTGTTCAACTCGAGGAAAGACTCGCGGCACGAGGATTGCGGGCAGGTCATAGGCCAGCAACTCAGCGACGGTGTTGTACCCGGCCATGGTGAGCGCGAGGTCGGCTGAAGACAGCACATGCTCGGCCTGATCCGAGAAGGAAATCAGCTCGACGCCGCGTTCGGCCCGCATGTCGGCTCGCCCACCAAGCCTGGAATGGGGAAGAAAAGGGCCGGTCATCAGGATCGACCGCACCCGACGGGCAACGGGCGAGGTCTCTATGAAATCGAGGTAGGTGTCAAGGATCGGAAGGCCGTCTTCTCCCCCACCGGTCGTGACAACCACGCTGGGGCGATGGAAACCTGGCCTCCGTCGCTCGATCGGAGTGGGGGCAACGTAGCCGACATGCTCGACAGGGATCGGTAACCGATCGGCGAGGTTCAGCTCAAGAGCGGTGGTCTTGATAACGGGATCGCCGTAGACCAAAACAGCGTCGTAGACCTTCGAGAGAATCTCCCAAACACCGTCGCGGCGCCAGATGTCGGCAACCTTTTTGGCGTCGTCGACGATTTCGCGCATGCCGAGGACCAAACGAGGCGGGGTCCTCAAACCAGCGATCGTCTCGAGCAGCGGGAAAAGCTCGCCGTTCATGCCGATCGGGCTGTGATCCACCAAGACCAACTGGGGCTGAAAGCTCCCGAGAAGGGAACGGACCACGTCGCCCCGAATTCGGGCCACGTCGGCAACGGCGAGCCCGAGCGACCGCGATTCGTAGTTGCCGTTTGTCGACTTGGTGACTGCCGGCAACGAAACGACGTCAACCCCAGGGAAGAGGGGGAAGGACTTGGCGCGAGGCGACCCGCTGGCGATTAGAACATGGCGGACACCCTGGCCACGCACCAGTGCCTCGGCAATCCGTAGACACCGCCGTAAATGGCCGAGGCCGTAGGTGTCGTGGGAGTAGATGAGAGCGCGGTCCACTCGTCGAACATACGTCGCCAACCCGGGGGCCGGCTATCCGCCCATTCGTGGCCCGAATCCCCAAATGGGGCTATTCGATAATGCCTAATCGGATGGCGGTGGCGACTGCTTCAGCCCGCGAGCTCACCGACCACCGGGTGAACAGGTTCCGGAGATAGGTCTTGATCGTGTCCTCCGCCAGACCTAACTCCCGGGCGATCTGCTTGTTCTCTTTCCCATCGGCGACCAGGCCCAGGATCTGACGCTCGCGGGAGGTGAGCGCAGCCGCGGATTCGGACACATCGGCCAACTCCGCAGCCAGATCCCCCTGGACGAACCGCTTCCCTGCGCGGACAGCGTCTAGTGCCGCCAGCAACTCGCGGCGCCCTCCACTCTTGAGGATGTAACCCGAAGCTCCAAGCTGCAGCGCCCGTCGGAGATGAGCAGGTTCGTCGTGCATAGTCAGGATGAGGATGCGGGTGGGAAGCTGGCGACGTTGGGCCGTATCGAGGACATCGAAGCCTGATGTCCCGGCCATCCGTAGATCGAGGAGGAGGATCTCTGGTGGATCGGGGGTGAGCAGTATCTCGATGGCTTCGGCCGCGGTACTCGCCTCAGAGACAACCTCGATGTTGGGGTCACTTTCGAGCACGAAACGAAGACCGTCGCGTACCACTTCATGATCATCGGCAATCGCCAGTCTCATGGCTCGGTTCCCACTGGCACAGCCATCGCCACACGGGTTCCTCGCGTCCCTCTTCGTTCAATTTGCATGGTCCCCTCAAGCGACATAAGCCGCTGACGAGTGGTGGCAAGTCCGATGCCGAGCCTGCCATTCCACCCCTTGCCGTTGTCCTCCACGATCACGGTGGCCGATGCGCTCGTCGCTCGGAGGTCAATCGTGATTAGCGATGCCTGGGCGTGTTTGCGTGCATTGATCACCGCTTCTTGTGCCGCTTGAAACAGGACAGTGGCGGCGACCCCAGACACCCCTGGGACATTCTCGCCCCGAACTTGGACATCGAGCTTTCCTTCGGCGGCGCTGGCTGAGCCGAGCCGAGCGAGGGCATCGGCCAGGTCGTCTCCCTCGACCAGGCCGGAATGAAGGATTCGCAACTCGCTCCTTAGCGAGGTGTCGATCTCGGCTACCAAAATCAGCAACCGCTCCAGTTCGGCCTTGAGGGACGGCTCCTCGACGTGAAGGATGCTGCCCTCCAACCCGTATTGGATCCGATAGAGCGGTTGGCCGACGTCGTCGTGAAGGGCGCCAACGATGCGACGCCGCTCTTGCTCGGCAGCGGTGATTAGTTGAGAGGCGAGCGCCTCGGCGTCGGCTCGGCGCTGGTTGAGGCTGCGGGCGTGGCGGAATACCAGGCTCCCGAAGGCCACCAGCAGAGCGGCCAGCCCCAACCCCACTGCTCGCCAAACATTGGTTCTGATTTCTGCCAGCGAGGCGTCGAATGAATCAGCAAGCTCATAGATCTCGAAGGCCGCCACCACCTCCCCGTCGACCATGACCGGCATGTAGTACTCGAGGAGTGGGCCGGGGAACTCCCGTTCGGTAGCGTTTTCTGGTTCCGATGTTTCGTCGATCACGGTGGAGGAAATTCCGGCGAAGGCGGCTGCCACGGTTTCCTCGACTTCAAAATGCCTACCAATCAGCTCGGTTGCGTCCGAATAGAGGATTTCTCCATCGACTCCCCATAGTTTTACTCGGACCGTCTCTCCCCCAAGAAGGCGAAGACGGACTTCGGCATCAAGTTCCGTCATCTGCCCTTGGTCGGGTCCGAGAGGCAGCAATCCCATGGCGACTAGGTCCTCAACGATGGCCTCGTGGATCAAACGCCGAACTTCGAGCAGATCGGAATGAGCCGCTCGGGCCACAACGAAGCCCACCGAGAGCACGGCAGCGACAGCGACGCTCGCGGCGATGGCCGCCAGGCGCCCAAGGCCGTGGCTCTCCCTCGGAAGTCGCACGCGACCTTCAGCTTCAGTTCCCATGAGCATCTACACCTTTGCGAGCAATGATTCGCGGGACGGAAGCAGGAATTCCTCTAAGAAGTGTTAAGAAAGCCTCAAGGGCCTTCGAACCACTCGAAGGGACGTCCCAGCGGAGGGAATGGGATTCGAACCCATGAGACCCCTTGCGAGGTCTAGCAATTTTCAAGACTGCCGCCTTCGACCGCTCGGCCATCCCTCCGGGACGGAAGGCTAAACGGAGGCGGTGACTGCGGTCCCGAACCGAGCTTCGAAGCGTTCGGCTTTGGCCATGATCTCGGCGGGCAACGCCATCAAGGCAGCTTGCAGTTCTGAGGCTTTGGCGTCGAGGCCTTTCAGCTCGCCGATGCCCCATTGCTTCAACAACGGCATCAACACGTTGTCGTGATGCACTCGAAGGTTGTAAACACCAGCCTTGGCGATATCGATCGATCGGCGGACAAAACCAGGTATGCCAATGCCCGGCATTTGAAAATTGCGCATGGTGTTGAGGATTCCCTCGAGCGCCATCGTGGGATGCAGGTCGATCATCGTCTGCATAACCCCCTTGTAGAACATGAAGTGGTGGTTCTCATCGGCGGCTATGTTGCGCATCAGCTCGAATGCGGTCTCATCCTCAGTGATCTTGCCCGCATTGCGGTGCGACACCCTGGTGGCCAACTCTTGCGCGGACGTGTACGCGAACAGCTCGGCCGGTTTGGAATAGTCGGGAAAATAGCCGGTGGTCATGGTCGCCATCCGGTCGTCCTCGAGCTCGACCGGATCGCAGTTGCGGGTCGTCAACAAGTACGAGCGAATTGCAATCGCGTGCTGGCCTTCCTCGGCCGTCCACAGCCGGGTCCACTCGTCCCAAGCCGATCCCGAGGGCATGTACCGGTTCAGCAACGCGTGGTAGTAGGGAAGATTGTCCTCGGTAAGAAGATTCAAGACGAGCGAGGTACGGGCCCGCTCATTGATCGTGGCCTGTGACTCCTCCCACGGTTCCTTGACGAAGCTGCGACCTTCTTCCCAGGGAATCAACTCGTGGAAATACCAATGCTTACGACGATCTCGATGCTCTGCCATGAGCTTGCGGACGGTCGGCTCAAGGGCCTCGACCAGCTCGAAATCTTCGTTGTACGCCATGGGTCCCCTCTTTGTACCTGAGAATGCGTGTCCTTAAACCTTAGGTGATCGCAGTAGGAAAGCGGAGGGAGAGGGATTCGAACCCTCGAGGAGTTGCCCCCTACGGCATTTCGAGTGCCGCGCACTAGACCGGCCTATGCGATCCCTCCAAGCTATTCATTTGTAAATACAGGGAGCCGCACTAGACCGGACTGGCCCACTGTGCGATCCCTCCAAGCTATTCATTTGTAAATACAGGGAGCCGCACTAGACCGGACTGGCCCACTATGCGATCCCTCCAAGAGCTATTCAGTTGTAGATACGGGGAGCCGCACTAGACCGGACTGGCCCACTATGCGATCCCTCCAAGAGCTATTCAGTTGTAGATACGGGGAGCCGCACTAGACCGGACTGGCTCACTGTGCGATCCCTCCAAGAGCTATTCAGTTGTAGATACGGGGAGCCGCACTAGACCGGACTGGCTCACTGTGCGATTCCTCCAAGAGCTATTCAGTTGTCGAGACATCGCGGACGAATCTCGCGGAGGGAGGGGGATTTGAACCCCCGAGGGGTTGCCCCCAACGGCATTTCCAGTGCCGCGCACTAGACCGGACTATGCGATCCCTCCGG
>JBPCQV010000226.1:0-15044 GCA_050997725.1 Acidimicrobiia bacterium | reverse complement strand
TTCGATCTCGTGGGCTTCTTCGATTCGAATGGATTCACGCCCGGCGCTCTGGCCAATCTGTTCCCCTCTTGGGTTCTCGACCTGCCGGAAGGCCAGCGTCTTGCTTTTGTAGCAGGCATGCTCGACTCCGACGGTTGCGCTCCCAAAGGACGACGCGGGTTCTCGATTAAATCAGTTAGCCGTGAGCTGCTGGGAGATGTCGGTCGCGTTTTGACGTCACTCGGCATCAGAGCACGTCTCCATACCGAGCATCTCGGCAGGAACGTACGCATCCTCGGCTATGAGTCAGTTAGTCGAGGTTCACATCGGATCGAGTTTCCGGTAGATGATCGACTTCTGAGCCACGTTTCACCGATTCTCCGCGAAGCCGCCTTGTCTCAGCTCGAACGTGAAAATCAGCCTTTCAAGACAGTCGGCCGATCGACCATCTCGCTTCCCGACTCTTTGGAAATCCATCGAGTCGAAGTGGGACCGACTCTCGATGTTCGACCGACGTGGGATATCGAGGTCGCCGGCACGGGCAACTTTGTTGCCGAGGGGTTCATCGTCCACAACAGTCGGCTCACAATGAAGTATCCGGCGGTGTGGTTGATGGAGCCGGGCGCCCATGGCGAGGTGCTTTCGATCGCTTATGCCGGTGAGGGTCAGCACCAGGACGCCGGCGCGAAGATGGTGCACGCGGCGCCCAACACCACCTCGACGATCATCTCGAAGTCGATCTCAAAGAATGGCGGCCGCTCTGGGTATCGGGGATTGGTGCGAGTCGAGAAGGGGGCCGAGAACTCAAAGAGCTTTGTGCGCTGCGATGCGCTGATCCTCGATGATAAGTCGCGCTCGGACACGTACCCATATATGGAGATTGAGGAGAACGACGCCGAGATCGGCCACGAGGCAACCGTTTCGAAGGTTGGTGAGGAACAGCTCTTC
This sequence comes from Acidimicrobiia bacterium, assembly GCA_050997725.1. Lineage (GTDB taxonomy): Bacteria > Actinomycetota > Acidimicrobiia > Spongiisociales > ZC4RG35 > JACCTH01. The sequence goes on along the minus strand of JBPCQV010000226.1, from coordinate 14,117 downwards.
TACTTGATGAGCCGCGGTCTCACCGAGGAGCAAGCCACCTCGATGATCGTGGCCGGGTTTATCGAGCCGATCGTGCGTGAGCTTCCGATGGAGTACGCGGTGGAGATGAACCGGCTGATCGAGCTCAACATGGCTGCCGCCGGCGCCGTCGGGTAAACCAAACAGAGCCTAAGAGTCAGGAGCCTCGCCTCCTAGAGTGACCAGCCATGGAGCAGGTCCTTCCACCCGAGGTTTTAGGAGCGCTGGCGGTCGTCGGACTGATTGGCGCGATGACCGGTCTCATCGGCGGCTTCCTCGGATCTAAGCATCGGCTATTAGGTGCGATCCTGCTCGGAGTCATCGGCGGGATCGCCGCTGCCTCGATCGCTCGTATCGCCGGCGCCGACCCCGGCGTTGACGTGGGCGAGGGCTTCTCAGCCGTCTATGCCGCAGGCGGTGGGTTCGTCCTCGGCTTCGCGGTCGGCCGCTCGACCGCCTAGCCCGATAGACCCTGGCCGATTCCTCACCGAGTCGACCGGCTCGATTTCCCCCACCGAACCATCCAAAAAGCAGCGCTCAACTAGGCGCTCCCAATGCAGGAGCTCGCCAGGGGTTTCCCTTCTCTTACCTCGATCGACGAGCGAGGGTTACCCTGGCCGGCAGGATGGCTCGTCTGCTCTTTTTCCGTGCGCTAGTTGGGGTTTCGGTGGTGTGGGTTGTCCTGGCGGTCTGGAGCGTTCTCGGCCGCAGCCGCCCTTTTGAGGTCGAGGTGATCGACGACCTCGGCCAGCCCGTGGCCCGGGCGGTGATCTCCTGGGACGAAACCCTGCTCGGCACGACCAACTCACGAGGCCAAGCCGATGTCCCATGGCAACGCGGCGTTGAAGGGCTGACCATCTCGGCGCCCGGGTTCCAGTCGTTGAATCTGAACGTCACCCGCCCTCCTCAAGATCCGGTCGAAGCCGTGCTCACCGCCTCCTTCCTCAGAGGCCAGATTGTTGACAACGAGGACCAGCCCTTGCCGGGGGCTTATGTCACCACCGGTTCGCAAACCTCGCTGAGCGATGAGCAGGGGAGATATGCGGTTCGGAACGCTGAGCCAGGACCGGTCAAGGTTTGGCGCCCTGGCTGGGAGAGTCTGACCTTTGAGTGGGACGGGACGTCGGGTCAGACGGCAGTTTCCATCGAACCAGAGATGGTGAAGGCTGTCCACATCGGAGGAGAAGCCGCCGGCGAAAGTTGGTCCACCTATCTCGAACTGGTCGAGAGCACAGAGCTCAACGCGGTGATGCTCGATTTGAAAGACGAATCGGGGGTTGTGTATTTCGACTCGGAGAATGCCACCGCTGCCGAAGTGGCGGCCATCTACCCCAGTTTCAGCCTCGACGATCTCGTCAGCGAGGCCCACGCCGCGGACGTCTATGTGATCGGACGCATCGTCACTTTCCAAGACCCGATCGCAGCCTTCGCACTGCCAGAAGTTGCTGTCTGGGATACCGCTGCCAACGCGCCCTATGAAGCCAATGGTCAGTACTTTCTCGATCCCACCGATCCGGAGGCTCAGGCCTACGCCATCGAGCTGGCATCCGAGGCATGCGCCTCTGGGGTGGACGAGATCCAGTTCGACTACGTTCGCTTTCCGGACAACCGCAGCGAGTCCGCCCGGTTCGATGGGGGAGTCTCTGCTGAAGTGAGAGTCGCCACAGTCCGCGATTTTCTCGCCACCGCGGTGGCAGCTCTCCACCCACTGGGTTGCGCGGTAGCGGCCGACATTTTTGGGTTCATAACGTCGGCGGTCGACGACGGCGGGATTGGCCAGCAATGGGAAGAGTTGACGAACGTGGTCGACGTGGCCTCGCCGATGCTCTATCCCAGCCACTACGCCTCCGGCTGGTATGGCTATCAAATTCCGGCTGACCATCCCGGCCCGTTGGTGGCCGAGGCGCTCGACGATGCCCTCAGCCGCCTATCCCGCGAGATCGTGGTGCGGCCCTGGTTGCAGGATTTCAACTACACGCCAAACCAAGTCCGCGCCCAGATCGACGAAGCTGAGTCGCGGGGTCTCGGGTGGATGCTGTGGAATGCGCAAAGCGTGGTTAGCGAGGCGGCGCTTCGACCTGAACCCTGAGGTCGAGCTTTGTCGCCTCTGCCCGCGTTTGGTGCAGTGGCGAGAGCAGGTGGGACGGGAGAAACGCGCCGCGTTTCGCGACGAGGAGTACTGGAACCGGCCATTGCCGTCGTTCGGCCAGGCCGACGGGCGATTGCTGGTGGTCGGTTTGGCGCCCGCGGCCCACGGCGGCAACCGCACCGGCCGGATCTTCACCGGTGATCGATCGGGTGATTGGCTCTTCCGCGCTTTGTACCGCGCGGGCTTTGCCAACCAGGCGACATCCGTACGCCGCGGAGATGGATTGCGGCTTGACGATTGTCTCGTCACCGCCAGCGCCCGTTGTGCCCCGCCGGACAACAAGCCAACCGCAATCGAGTTGGAGAACTGCTCACGGTGGCTGATCCCGGAAATGATGGTCCGGCGTAGCGTGGTCGTTGCCTTGGGCGGAGTCGCCTTCGCACAGGTTGTGCGTCTTGGCGAGCGTATCGGCTGGACGGTGTCGCTTCCGCGACCTCGATTCGGACACGGACGGGAGATCGCCCTCGATCCGGGCCCGATCGTCATCGCCAGCTACCACCCGAGTCAGCAAAATACCTTCACCGGCCGCTTGACCGAACCCATGCTCGACGACATATTTAGCCGCGTGCGGGAACTGATTTCTCCTGGCTAGACCTCACGCATGACGGGTACCATCGAACGCTCGTGTCAGCCCTGACCCTTGCCACCATTTCTGAATTGGACGCGTTCGTGCCCGATCGGGAAGCTGCTTTTGAGGTCTTCTCAAAGCTCCCTTTGCCGGGCCCGGCCGACGAGGCGTGGCGTTATGTGGAACATGAGATCTCCCTTGAAGGGCTCTCCCTTCCAGCGCAAGGTCAGGCGATGGATCCCGACCCGATCCTCGCCGGCCTCGATCCGGGTCAGCATGCAGTGATCGTCGATGGTCGGACCGCTTCGATCGAAGGCTCCGGCTATCTCCAGCCGGGCCTCAAGCTGGTCGACCTGATAGCACCAGACGTTGACAAGTTCGCCGCCGCCCATCGGGCATTCGTGAGTGACGGCGTCCAAATTCGAATCCCGGTCGGCAAACACACTGCCGCCCCGATCTTGATCGAGATCCAGTCGGTCTCCGCCAACGCGATCTCCTTTCCGCACGTGACCATCGAGCTCGAGGAGAACGCCGAAGCCGAGGTCATCGTTGCGCATCGGGCCATCAATGGAATCGGCTCTTATTCGGTGCCGCAGGTCGAGGTAATCCTCGCCCAGAGCGCCCGCCTTCGTTTGCTCGAGTTGCAGGAGGTCGGCGAAGGAAGCTCGGTGATCGTCCAACTGCGCGCCCGCCTCGGGCGCGACGCCACGCTGCGATTGGGTGAGGTTGGCCTGGGAGGTGAATTGGCCCGGCTCGACCTTGCGGTCCATTTGGAAGGGCAGGGTGCCGCCGCCGAAATCGTCGGGCTGTTCTTTGGACATCGCCAACAGACCCTCGACTACCGGATGGTGCTCAAACATGAAGGACCGAAATCGAGCTCCAATGTTCTGCTCAAAGGTGCGGTCGAGGATTCGGCGCGTTCTATTTTTTCCGGATTGGTGCGGATCGAGAAGGGCGCCAACGGCACCTCGGCCTTCGAGACGAATCGCAATCTCGTGCTCAGTCCAGATGCCAAAGCGAACTCGATACCGAATCTCGAAATCCTCTGCGACGATGTGATCTGCGGCCATGGCTCGTCCGTGGGACCTTTGGAAGAGGATCACCTCTACTACTTGCAAAGCCGAGGCATCTCCCCGGCGCGCGCCGAGCGGCTGCTCGTGCGCGGGTTCTTCAAAGCAGTGCTCGACAAGCTGCCGGTCGGGGGAATGGAAGACGCGCTCGCGGAGATTGTCGAGCGGCGGTTTGAGCGAGCGCAGGAAAGCGCCGCGTGACGGCGCATCGGGTCGCGGCGTTCGGTGATCTCGAAGAGGGGGTGGGGCTCAAGGTCGATCTGACCGATCACACCGTGGCGATCTTCCTCGTCGACGGTGCCCTTTTCGCCCTCGGCGATCGGTGCAGCCATGCCGAGGCCTCGCTTTCGGAAGGAGAGATTTTCGGCGACGAAGTCGAATGCCCGCGCCACGGATCGGGATTCTCGCTGTCGACCGGAGAGGCTTTGACTCTGCCGGCAACGAAGCCAGTAGAGGTGTATCGCGTGTGGGTGGAGCAGGGAGACGTCTTTTTGGCGGTTGACGAATGAACGCCGCCCTCCGGCTGGCCGATTTGGAAGCCTCCGTTGGCGATCGTCGGATTCTCAAAGGGATCAACCTGGAACTCCCCTTTGGCGAGATGCATGCCGTGATGGGTCCGAACGGTTCCGGAAAGTCAACCCTCTGTCACGTCCTTAGCGGACGGACCGGCTACCAAGTCTCGGGCGCCGCAGAGCTCGACGGCGTTGGTCTGTTGACGAAGGCAGTTCACGAGCGCGCCCGTATGGGTCTCGTCCAGTGTTTCCAGTATCCGGTGGAGATCCCGGGCGTGAGGCTGGGCGAGTTTGTCGACGAAGCCGCCGCCGAGGCGGGGATCGAAAACTCTGAGCAGGTGATCGCCGCCGCTGCCGAGCAATTCGACATGACCCGGTTTCTCGACCGGTCGGTCAACGACGATCTGTCGGGAGGCGAGAAAAAGCGGTCAGAGATCTTTCAGATCTCCGTGCTAGCTCCCAAAGTGGCGCTGTTGGACGAGGTGGACTCGGGACTCGATATCGACGCGGTCCGTGACGTGGCCGAGGCTGTCGAGAAGATGCGAAGCCCCGAGGTCGGAGTGTTGATGATCACTCACTACTCCCGGATCCTTCGTTACGTTCAACCCGATCGGGTGCATGTGATGATCGATGGCCAAATCGTCGAATCGGGCGGGCCCGAGCTTGCCGAGGAGCTCGAGAAGGGCGGCTACGCGGCGCTCAGGAAGCGGCTCGGGCTGAACGAGCCAGAGGAGACGCCGGCTCCGCCAAAGCGCGATCCTTTCAGCGAGTTGCCCTTCGGTAGCTGAATGTCCGCAACCTCGACACACCGGCGCTGGCTGGCGGGGCTCACCGACCTTCCCACGGCGAGCGGCGTCGAGGACGCCGTTGTCACGTGGGTGGAGTCATGGGCGGAGAAGCGCAATCATCGGGTCATTCGGGATGACGCCGGCAACTTGGTGCTTCGGCCTCGAGGGCGCCGCCGTCGCCGGCCGGTGGTGGCGGTAGCTCACATGGATCATCCCGCCCTGGTCGTGACCGGGGAGGGGAGCCGGGAGGTCGAGGCGGAGCTGCGGGGAGGGGTTCATGCTCAGTACCTGGAGGGAGCCGCGGTTGAGATCGGGCCGCTCGTGGGACGGATCAGCTCTTTCGACCCGGCCAGCAAATATGCGACCATTTCCGTCAGCGGCCCGGTCAAGGCCGGAGCTGTTGCTCGGTGGCGGTTTCGCCCATCCTCGATCGGCGTGGTTGAAGGGATACTTGCGGCCCGAGCGTGTGATGACCTTGCCGGAGTCGCCGCCGCATTAGCCGCTTTCGACCTCGCCGCGGAACGCGGGGTGAATCACCTGTCGGTCCTCTTGACCAGAGCCGAGGAAGTGGGACTGGTTGGAGCTATCGCCGCCTGCAAGCTCGGAACGATCCCCGAAGACGCGCAAGTGTTGTCCATCGAGTGCTCACGAGAATCAGCTGAAGCTCCAATCGGCGCCGGCCCGGTGGTGCGGGTGGGAGATGCGTCGAGTGTTTTCAGTGCCGAGCTCAGCAACCGGCTGTCGGCCCTCGCCAGGACCGCCGGTATCCCTCATCAACGCAAGCTGATGGCAGGCGGAAGCTGCGAGGCGACTGCGTTCTGCGCCTACGGCTATCAAGCATCCGGGCTCTGCATCCCCCTCGGCAACTACCACAACATGATCGACATCGACGGCGTGCTGGCTGGTCGTCGCAGAGCGCGCCTCGGTCCTGAGCGGATTGCCCTCTCCGACTTTCACGGCCTCGTTGACTTGCTCGTCGTCTCCGCGGAGATGCTCGACGGGAAGGAAAGCCCTCTCCGCCAACAGCTCGAGGACCTCTACGCGAGCGAGCGGCGAGTGCTGGCTCCCGGTCAGCCGGCCTAGCCTGATAGCGATGGATTTCCGCACCGAGAAAGACTCGATGGGGGAGGTAAGGGTGCCGGCCGACGCTCTCTACGGAGCCTCGACCCAGCGAGCCTTCGAAAACTTTCCCATCTCCGGAATCCGCTTCCCGCGCCGGTTCATCTGGGCGCTAGGGCTGATCAAGGGGGCGGCGGCGGCGGTCAACGGCGAATCAGGTGCCCTCGCTTCACCAATCGCCGAGGCGGTGCAGAAAGCCGCCACCGAAGTCCGCGAAGGTGATCTCGACGACCAATTCCCCCTCGATATTTTCCAAACCGGATCGGGAACCTCGACCAATACCAACGCCAACGAGGTCATCGCCCGGCGGGCCTCGGCGATTCTCGACGGGGGGCCGATTCACCCCAACGACCACGTCAACTACGGGCAGTCGTCAAACGATGTGATTCCGACCGCGATCCATGTGGCGGCGGTGGCCGCGATCAGAGAAGACCTGCTTCCCGCGTTGGACCAGCTAGCGGGGGCGCTGGAGGCCAAGGCAGTCGAATTCGACGGCGTTGTGAAATCGGGCCGAACCCACTTGATGGATGCAACGCCGGTGACCTTGGGCCAGGAATTCGGCGGCTACGCGACTCAGGTCCGGAATGGGATGTCCCGGCTCGACAAAGTCTTGCCTGAGCTCGAAGAGCTGGCCTTGGGCGGCACCGCCGTCGGCACCGGCATCAACGCTCCGGAAGGTTTTGCGCGCGACACGATCGCGCTCATGGCCGACTGGAGTGGCTATCCATTTGTCGAAGCGCCCAACCATTTTGAAGCCCAGGGGGGCAAGGACGCCGCCGTGATGGCCTCGGGAGCTTTGAAGACTGTCGCGACTTCGCTGTTCAAGATCGCCAATGACATCCGTTGGCTCGGTTCCGGACCGGCGTCCGGAATTGGCGAGATTCGCATCCCCGATCTGCAGCCGGGTTCTTCGATCATGCCCGGAAAGGTCAATCCGGTGATGGCGGAGATGATGATGATGGTGGCCGCGCAGGTGTTCGGAAACGACGCCGCGGTTACGTGGGCGGCTGCCAACGGCAACTTCGAGCTGAACGTGATGATGCCCGTGCTTGCTCACAATCTGTTGGAATCAATTGCGTTGCTCGCCAACGCGTCGCGGGTTTTCGGCGAGCGTTGTGTCGAGGGGATCGCGGCCGACGAGTTACGGATCAAGGAGCTCCTGGAGAAGAACGTCATCATCGTCACCGCCCTTAATCCTCACATCGGCTACGACAACGGTGCCAAAGTGGCGAAAGAAGCGCTGGCCACTGGGCGCAGCGTCCGTGACCTTGTCCTCGAAAAGGGCCTCCTCACCCAAGATGAGCTGGATCGCGCCCTCGACCTCCGCCGAATGACCGAGGGCGGAGTCCTCTGACGCAAGTCCAACGTTTGACGGGCAGCCGTTTGGCCTCGTTCTGGCCGCCCGTCGTAATCGGGGTTCTCGGGTTGGTCTTGCTCCTGCAACCGATCGGCGGTGACCAGGCGTTGTCTCTGTTGATTGCCCGTCGCCTCCAAGGCGGAGCCGTGATGTATCGAGACGTGTGGGATATTCGCCAGCCATTGACCTTTGTTTGGTATGCAACGATCGGTTCGATCTTCGGTGCCTCTGGGATCTCGGTGAGGATCGCGGAGATTCTCTGGCAGGGCACGCTCGCCTATCTGATCGGGCGCGATGTGACCGAGATGTCAGGTAGCCGGCAGCGAGGCATCATCACCGCGATCGCCGCCGTTGGCCCGATCTTTTGGATCATGCAGGCCGACGACGTAGCACAGCCCGACACGCTGGTTCTGCTTCCGATCTACCTCGCTTTTCGGGCGATTGCCAAAGCCAATCATTCTCCGATCCACCCTCGGACGGCGGTCAGTCTCGGCGTTGCCTGCACAGTCATCGGGCTGTTCAAGATCGTGTATGCGCCTTTGCCGGCGCTCTTCCTCCTGGTCTGGGTAGTGCAACGCTGGCGGGAGCGCCGCCAAGCCGTCGCAACCTCAGCTTGGTTCGCGCTCGGCCTCATCGTCTCAGCCTTGCTTGTCGTGGTGTTCTTTGTCAGCACCGGCGTCTGGGATTGGGTAGCCCATACCTGGTTCGTCCAAGCCCCGGCCATGCGAGGGCTGTCTCCACCACCCTTGGCGCGGCTGATTCGGGCGGCGGGTCGGTTCGTCGTGCTGACCTTGCCGGTGTTGATCGGCGCGACCGTCACCATTGCCTCGCTACGCAAACGCCCGCGGGACCTGTGGACCTTTATGGCGGTCGTTTGGACGATCACGTCTGCAATCGCGATCTTGGCCCAGCAATGGTGGTCGTATCTCTTCTTGGCGCTGACGGTCCCGATCGGGCTGCTGGCCGGAGGGCCGTTGTCGCGCTGGTTGGCCACGACGGCCCGGCGGTTTGCTGCCGCCCTCCTGATCCTCGTTGCCCTGGTCGCGACTCATCTCTTCTACTTTCGAGCTGTAGTCGATCGCGGACTTGATCCAGCGGCGATCGAACGCAGCCTCGCTCGGGCGGCGGTGGTCCGTTCCGAGGCTGCGGCTCTGTTGGCCGATCCCGAGAGCCTGGAAGGCAGCATCTTCGTCTTTGGCGATCCGCTGATCCTGCTTGGGGTTGGTCGGGAGTCGACACCGTCGATCCATGGATGGTCGCCAGAGTTCTACGACGAGCTGACGTGGGCACGGCTAACAGCGGAGCTCATGGCGACCCCGCCGGCGTATTTCCTCATCAACCCGAACAGCGCGGAGGTCCTGGCCGAGCGCGCCCCGGTCCTAGACGCCTGGCTGGAGAGCGAGTACCGAAACGTTGCAACTCTGACCGCTGACACAGCGGTCCTGGAACGCCTCCCCTAAACCATTCCTGCGTAAAAAACCCCGTGATTAGGGGCGCAAGGTTACGCAAGAAGGGTTTGGTTAGTCGTCGTCGCCCTCGTCCTCGTACACGATGGAGACGACCAGTCCCTCTTCTGTCCACTCCACCGTCACTTCGTACTTGACGTTGTCGGACTCGAAGTCGACCACGACCTTTTTCGGTCCGTCGTTGTTGACGTCGTAGTTGAAGCCGGACGCGGTATCAACCGATTCAAGGTTTACAAACTTGGACGTGTACGAAACAACGATCGTGCCGCCCTCTGTGTCGATGGCCTCCTGCTCGACACTGTCTTCGTTGTCCGGGCGGGTGGTTGTGGTGGTGGGAGCCACCGTCGTCGTCGGAGCGACGGTGGTGGTGGTGGGGGCGACCGTCGTGGTGGTTGCCAGGGTGGTTGCCGGCCGGGCCGTGGTCGTCTGCGTGACACTTGGGGGTGCGGTGGTTGTAGTGGAACTGTCGAGCTCGACGATTTCGACGCGGACGACGTCTTCATCGAGCGTGAACGAGTAGGTCACAAGCACGCTGTCTCGACTGAACTTACCGGAGACGGTCCGTCCAACGGGGGTGGCGATCTCCGAAGTCCAACCCGGGTTAGGGGTGGCTTCGAAGACCCACAGCGAGCCGGCAAGTCGGCCAATGACGACGGTTCCAGCTCCGCTGATGAAAAATGCCCTTCGGCTCTGGTCGGCGATTGTCTCGACCATTGCTGGGTAGACCGCGGTCGTAGTAGTCGTGGGGGCCGCCGAGGCGGTGGTCGAAGTAGTGCTCACCGAGGTTGATGCCGGGGTCGTCGTCACCGTCGGCACCGGCTCGGTGCCGCCCTCGGACTCGTCGGTCCAGACCAATCCTGTCGCCAATAGCGCACAGGCGATCACTGCTCCGATTAGAGGAGTACGATGTTCCATGTCACTCTCCTTCGTGCACGGAGAGGTGAAGTCCCCAGATTCTCAGAGACTCAGCCCACCCTTCGGGGCCAGTGTATTGCTAGTTGCGACTAAACGTCTCAGACGCCGTCGGCTTCGACCTCAGTGACGAAGCCGTCGCTCGTCCACTCGGCCCGCAGCCGATATCTGGCGTCTCCCGCTTCAAACTCGACTTCGACTCGATCGGGGCCCTCGTCGTTGATCTCATAGGCGAACCCGGCCTGGGGAACGACCGATTCGAGTCGTACCTCCTCCGGACGATACGAGACGATTATCGACCCTCCGGCCGAGTTGAGAGTGGTTTGCTGCCAGGGAGCAGTGGTGACGGGTGGAGGGCTGGTGGTAGCGGTAGGTGAAGTAGTTGCAGCTGACGTTGCGGTCGACGGGCTCGTAGGAGTCGACGGGCTCGTAGGAGTCGATGAGCCCGAAGGTGGCGATGAGCTGGTCAGAGACGTCGTGCCGGAGATGGTGGTGGTCGTCGTCGGCTGCAGGGTCGTCGAGATCAAAATCGGAGTGGAGCTCGAGCTGGGAGATGCGGCGATGACCCCGGTGAGCGGCTGGTCGTTCACCTCCGAGCGGGCTGCGTTGACGGCCACATAGGCAATAGCGGTCGTCGCCAAAGTGGCGAGAAGCCAAAGCAAGAATCGAGAACTCTTCTGCACACCCCCATTGTCGTCGATCGACGTCCGCTATTTCTCAAGGCGACGTCTGGAAAACGTCAACTTCGTCCATTCTGTGGGCTGGTATCGCTGTCAACAACGATACGAACCCAGGGTTCGCAATTAGCCTGGATGGCATGGTGGCTGTCGTTCTGATTGAGGACGATCCGCATATCAGGAGGCTGGCGGCCGAGTCCCTGGCCAGGGACGGACACCACGTCGAGACCGCGGCGGCGGCGATGGAAGGGCTGCAAATCGTGGTTTCGCAGAAGCCTGATGTGGTGGTGCTCGACCTCGGACTCCCCGACCTCGACGGCGTGGAACTGCTCCGCATGATCCGCGCCATCTCCGCGGTCCCTGTGATCGTGGCGACCGCACGTGAAGGCGACAGCCATGTTGTCGCCGCGCTCGATAGCGGCGCCGATGACTATCTCGTCAAGCCCTATTCCGTGGCCCAGCTCGCCGCACGGATTCGGGCCGTCTTGCGCCGGGCCGAGAGCCATGGCAGCGACGGTCTGCTCGCGGTTGGCCAGCTCAGTATCGACCGTCAGGCTCGAGAGGTAAGGCTGGCCGGAGCCTTGGTCGAGCTCAGCCCGAAGGAGTTCGACCTCCTCGTCCTCCTCGCCGAACGGCTGGGCGAGGTGGTGAGCAAGCGCGAACTCCTGGCCGAGGTGTGGCGGCAGCCCTATGGGGGAGGCGACCGCACCGTCGACGTTCACCTCTCCACGCTTCGCCAGAAGCTCGGAGAGTCGGCTCGCCAGCCGCGCTACTTGCAGACGGTGCATGGCGTCGGGGTCAAGCTCGTCGACCCTGACGCCGGCTAACCGTGCGCAAGCGGCTCGCCTGGATGGCCCTCGCGGTGACATCGCTCGTTGTCATTGCTTTCACGATTCCGCTGATGCTGGTTGTCCGTCGCCAAGCCATCGAGCGCGCCCAGGTGAATGCCGAACGCGAAGCGCAGAATCGCGCCGGCCTCCTGGCGTTGTTGATCTCCGGCTCCGAGACGCTCGAACCCGCGTCGATCGAAGCCTCGCTCGGCCAGCTTCCACCCGGTTTGGTCGTTTACTTTCCCGATGGGGAATCCATCGGTGCCACCGGTTCCAACTCGCAGGTTTCGCTTTTGACCAGACGGGGCGCGCCGGCATCTGCCTTCGATATCGATGGCGACTGGGAGGTGGGCATTCCGATCAGCACCCGAGCCGGGATCGTCGCGGTGATCTCGACCGCCACGGTGGCCGAACAGTCGTCGGGGGTTGCCGTGGCCTCGTTGGTGCTGGCCGCGCTGGGATTCGTCATCGTGGCGATAGCGGTGCTGGTGACGATGCGTCTCGTGGGCGAGTTGATCAAACCCGTATATCAGCTCGCCGAGGTGGCCGAACGGTTGGGCGAAGGGGATCTCAAGACCCGGGCAGTCTTGGATGGGCCCCCCGAGCTAGCGGCTGTCGCGACCGCGCTCAATGGCCTGGCAACCCGGCTCTCGGGGTTGATCGAGGCCGAGCGGGAGTCGTTGGCCGACTTGTCCCATCGACTCCGGACGCCGCTCACAAGTCTGAGATTGCAAGCAGAGCGGGTGCCGACCGACGAGGATCGAATCGCCCTCACCCAAGCCGTCGATCGCATGGAAACGGCCGTCGACGGGCTGATTCACGACGTGCGGCAAGGGCGCAAGGCGTCGACCACCGGCGATCTGGCGGCGGTGGTACGCCGCCGACTTCCCTTCTGGCAGGTCCTAGCCCAGGAGCAAAAGCGCCAGGTCGTGCAATCGATCGCTTCCGGCCCCTCCACCGTGAACGCTTCTGAAGAGGATTTGGCGACTCTGCTCGACGTGCTGATCGGGAATGTGTTCTCCCACACCGACTCCGGGGTGGCGATGGCAGTCGACGTGCAATCTCAAGACAGCCACGCCGTGTTGGCAGTGGGCGATGCTGGTCCCGGCTTTCCCCCTGGCCTCGACCTGACTGTGCGCGGAGTCAGCGGCGGCGGCTCGACCGGGCTCGGCCTCGACATCGTCCGGAAAATAGCCATCGCCGCCGGCGGTGGGATATCCACGCGCCGAGCGGCGATGGGAGGGGCCGAGGTAGTGGTGCAGCTACCCCTGGCCGATTAGGGGATCAGCCGCCGGAGCCGGAACCGGAGTTGTCTTCGTCCTCGTCTCCCCCGGAGCCGGAACCGGAGTTGTCTTCGTCCTCGTCTCCCCCCGAGCCGGAACCGGAGTTGTCTTCGTCCTCGTCTCCGTCGCCGTTAGTCGTCGAGGTGGAACCGGAGTTGTCTTCGTCCTCGTCCCCGTTTCCGTTAGTCGTCGAGGTGGAACCAGTGTTGTCTTCGTCGTCGTCTCCGCCGTTGCCGTCAGTCGTTGACGTGGAGCCGGTGCTTGAGGTCGAGCCGGTGCTTGACGTGGAGCCCGTGCTTGAGGTCGAGCCGGTGGAACCAGTGTTGTCGTCGTCTTCGATCACGATTCTCACCCGAACTACTCCGTCTTCGAGCTCGGCGTTGAACTTGACCCTGCGGCCTTCGCCGCGAAAGTCCGATTCGACTTCGCGACCGGCGGCAACTTCGATCTCCGGCGTGTAGCCATCGTTGGGGATGACCGACAGGATCTGAAGCTGAGTATCGGTGCGGAGCAGGACAACGCTCCCCGCGCTGTCGGCCGGAATTACCTGTTGCTGGCCGACGGCGATGGAAATGTTGGTCTCGGACTCCGAGGTGGTGTTGTCGGTCGCGGCCCAGGCCAGCCCGGTGACTAACAGGGCCAGGACTGTGGCGGCGGCGACGATTGCAGTGCGGTTGCGCATGGGGGGCATCTCCTTTTGATGTTGGAGAAATCATGCGTCCTAGCCCGTCAGGACTGCCTCACCCCAATGTCAACAAAACCTCAAGCCGAAAGAGCTTCGTCCAACGTGGTCCAGGGAAGCAAAGCGCACTTCACCCGCACCGGGTAGCGCCGCACCCCCTGCAAAGCCGCCAGCTCGCCAAACTCGGACTCCGAGGTCGAGTCTTCGCTCGTCAGCGATTCTTGAAAACGGCGGCTCAGCACGGAGACGGCCTCTCGATGAAGGCCCTTGATGGCCTCACCCATCATCGAACCAGATGACTGACTGATCGAACAACCGTGCCCCCTGACTGAAACCCCCTCGACGGCGTCGCCGCCGAAGGTCAATTCGACGGTCACCTCGTCCCCGCACAGAGGATTGACCCCGTCAGCGGCGGCGTGGGGTTCTTCGAGAGCGGTGCGGTTACGCGGGTTGCGATAGTGATCAAGGATCACCTCTCGATAGAGCTCTTCCAGTGCCATCTCAGATACCGAACAAACTGGAAGCTTCTTCTAGTCCCGAGATCCGGGCGTCGATGTCTTCATTGTTGGTGTAGACCGAGATCGATGCTCGAGCAGTGGCTGGCACGCCGAGAACTCTCATCAGGGGTTTGGCGCAGTGATGACCGGCCCGCACCGATACCTGACGTTGATCGAGGATCGTGGCCA
>JBPCQV010000222.1:0-11955 GCA_050997725.1 Acidimicrobiia bacterium | reverse complement strand
TCGATCGTGGGCATTCTGCTCCTGCTTACGCGCACAGTCGGCGCACTGGACGCGTCCAGAAACGCCGACCCGTTTGAGTTGGGTGACCCGCTCCTCCGGTTAGCCGGCGGCGGTTATCACGCCGAGGGCCCCTCAGGAGAGGGAGACGAGGTCAAAGACCACGCCCGAAAGTATACGGGAATGCAAGCCGGAAGGTCAAAAACCTGTGGCTTCAGCGAAACCCTGGGTAGCAACCGTCGTACAGCGACGGTTGCAGCCCATAGAAGAAGAAAGATCAATCATCGCCGATCGCGGTCGCCATGTCGGCCTGGTTGTCGAGCGGCGCGGATGCCAGGGAAGCCATAACCGCAAACGCGACCGCGGTCAGAGGGACGGCGAGATACGCCCCCACGATTCCAAACAGTGCACCCCCCACGGCGACAGCCAGAAGGATGACAGCGGGGTGAAGGTCGACCGTCCGGCTTTGGATGATCGGCTGTAGGAAATTGCCCTCTAGGAACTGGACACCCAAAACGATGGCCAGGGCGATTCCAGCTCGGGCCGGTCCGCCGTCGGCAAACGCCACCAGTACTGCAACCAGCCCCGCGAGGGTGGCGCCGACAAATGGGATAAAGGAGCCGAGGAAGATGAGGACGGTCAGGGCGAACGCCAGCGGCACCCCCAAGATCCAGAGACCGATCCCGATCAAGCTGGCATCGATGGCGGCGATCATGGCTGTTCCTCGGATGAACCCGCCCAACGTCTCCCATGCGCGCATTCCCGCCCGATCGATGCTCAATCGCGCCTCGGGAGAGAGCCGGCGCAGGATTCCCTGCCACATCGAGGCTCCGTCTCGCAACACGAAGTACAAGATCGCTACGAGGAGCACGAGGCCGGTTATGAGTGAGACCCCCGAGAGGGCGCCCGCCACCAGATATTGGGACCCCTGCCGCCAGAGATCGCCGGGCGACTCTCCGATGCTGCCGTCAAGAGCGAGGTTAAGTGGAGGGCCCTCGAGCCAACCAGTGGCATTGTTAACCCCGGCCACGATCGCGTCGGCCAGTTCGTCGTAACCCCTCACGACCGAGATGGTGATGATGCTGAGCAGCCCGGCGATCACCAGAAGTCCGACTACCAGAGCGACGGCCGGGGCAAACCGGTTCCACCCCAACCGGCGCAACCAATTGGCCACCGGAGTCAGGACCGGTGCGATCGTCACGGCGATGATCGCCGGCAGCACGATCACTTTCAGGTACCAGAGCAGGAACAGAATCAGCCCCAGAGCGGCTGTACAAGCCACGAGCCTCCAAGCCCACGAGGTGGCTCGATCAACCCCGGTCGGAACCTGAGGGATCTTCACCGAAACCTTGCCCAATGCGGCGACACCGCACCATCAAAGTCGATCCGTCTGCGCGAGCCCCCACCTTGGGTCGGAAAATCTAAGAATTCCTGCGACAAGGGTATGGAATTCATCCCTCCCAATCTGACCAGCCTGGCGCTCGCCCTAGCGGACAGCCGTCGTAACTCGCCTAGTTGCGCTCAGGGCTTCGGCAGTGACCCAAATCGCCGCGGCGAGAAGGACCACATCTTTGGCCAAGAACTGACCCGGCATCGGCGAGAGGAACGGAAAGGCATAGCCCTCCTGCCAGACACCCGGAGTGGTGAGGATGAAGCTGACGGTGATCAACCAGAGCACGGATGCTCCGATCCCACCCAGAACCGTGAGTCGGGGCGCGAAGGGTCGGGCGAGGATGGCAATGGCCAGAAGGAGCTCGAAGACGCCAAGGGCCATCGAGAAACCTTCCACGCTCATGAACCCGTAAAGCCATGACAAGATCGGGCTGTTGCTTACGAGCGGTTCGATGGCCATTGCCTCGTACGCGGTGAACTTGAGCGCACCCACCCAAATAAGCGCCGCCGCCAAAGCGATGCGGATCGCATGTTCACCGAAAAGCTCGAAGGGAGTTTTCACAACTCTCAACTCGACCCGGTCGACTGTCCTTATGTCCCTTACTTCCAATCCGTCTCCTTGTTCATGGCCCAACGACGAGGGCACGCGACGTCACTACCCCAGCGAGGAGGACGGCTAAACCCCGCCCAAGGTGATTTTCGAATTCCGTAAGATTTGCAACCTAAGCGACGGACAAGAAATCGGTGGCTAAAAACGCCACCGGTTTCTTGCTTTGCTTTTCGCAGCCGTTCAGCGACGGGGTTCTGGTTGGAGCCTCTGCGCCCCCTCTTTTGGAGCAGCCGCCCGGACCTCTTGGCGAATCTCGTCGGCGCGGTCCTTGACTCGACCTTCGGCCCCCTCCATTTCACGCTTGGCCTTCGGCATCTCCTCCTCGAGCCGAGTCAGGGCCTTTCCCCACTTATCTCGCATTGGCTGGATCCCGCCCCCGCCCACAGCCACAATCAAAATGCCGACGACGATGGCCAGCAGGGCGAAGAAAAGGCCATTGACGATCGCCGGTGCGATCTCTAGCTGGGAAAGGGCCGCGAAAATGCCGACAGTCAGGACAGCGGCGCCGGCGATGTTCGACAAGATCTTCCCGTAGCTCAGGTTGCCGAGGGCGGCATCGGCCAACTCACGTACTGCGGCAGCGACGGCCGAGGCAATCACGATGATCACTATGGCGACGACAACCTTAGGCAGGTAAGCGATGATCCCGGCCAACAGATCGCTAATCGGGTTGGGTCCAAAGACTCCGAATGCGAGCTGGAGCACAAAGAGAAACAGGACGTAGAAGATCAGCTTGCCAACAATTGAGCTGGCGTCGTACTTGGTCCGCTCGAGCGCCTTTTTGACTCCGCCTCGTTCGACGGCCCGATCAAACCCGACGCGCTCAAGAATCTTGTCGAAGACTGTTCCCAACGCTTTAGCGATGAAATAGCCGATGACCAAGATGAGCAGAAACCCAACCAACTTCGGCACGAAGACGGCGACACCGATCCATGCGTTCTCCAAACCTTCCCGGAACCCAGTCATGGGAACCCCCTTACCAATTAGATGTACACGGATCGATACCCGGTGGTATTTGAGCCCAAACAAATGAATGACAAGAAAGCCGATGGCTGAACGCCACCGGCTTCTTACTAGCCCGTCTCACTCCCGATCCTCTCGGACCTCCCATCCTCCCAAGCCCTAAAGCTCGGGGGCTTCCCCCTTCTGTCGAGCAAGCCGCGGGATTCTCCGCTTGTCTCCGAAGCCGGGAGACAGTGAACGTGCTACCGACCTGCCACTGCGCGCACAGTCGGCGCACTGGACGCGTCCAAAAACGCCGACCCGTTTGAGTTGGATGCCCGCTCCTCTGGTTACCAGCCTGAGTCGCCATCGATCCATCGGGACGAAGGGTGAGTCCTTTTTCTTCGCGGTTGCCGGGCTGTCCTTGAGCCTCGCGGGGTTCGCCGCGTTGATCGCCTCGCTCCGAGGCGAGTCCCGAACCTGGGATCCGATCACCTTTGGCGAGTGAAGACCATCATCTGCCAGGCCTTCTCCATCGTCTTCCTGGCGTTGGCTCTGATCCCGATCTTCTCGTAACCGACGACGTCCGGGTGACCACCCGGT
Organism: Acidimicrobiia bacterium; assembly: GCA_050997725.1. Classification (GTDB taxonomy): domain Bacteria; phylum Actinomycetota; class Acidimicrobiia; order Spongiisociales; family ZC4RG35; genus JACCTH01. The sequence goes on along the minus strand of JBPCQV010000222.1, from coordinate 8,411 downwards.
TTGGCGCTGTCGGCCTCGTGCTTGGCATCGGGATCGATGCCTTCATCAACCGCCATCCGGATCCGGCCATTTGGGCACCCAGGATCAGTTGGACGATCTCCATGACCTTCAGCGCGATTTACGCCGCTCTGCAGCTCGTGAACATCTCTTTGGCCAACGTCGGGGTCCTCCAGCTCGGGTTCGTCTTGGAGTTGCTTTCCCCTGCGGGAATCTTCACCAATTTCGTGAGGGAGCTCGGTCGTCCAATCGGCGAACCCGAAGCGCTTGGCGAGGCTAAAGCCGACCAGCCATCCAGTGCGGGCCAAGGGACGGTCGATATCCGTGTCGATTTGGACACCCTTGCTGGCCTCGGGGAAACGCCCGGCGGGCTTGGGCTTCGGACCGGTGATCAGCGACATCGCTCGCCAGGTCACAGCCAGACAACGAAACTGTCGCTGGTCGTGGACCGCTACCGATCCCGAGACTGGATTGCCGCTCTACAACGGGATCACGAGAAGAAGACCGAAAGCGGCGGTCCGCCGCGGGGTCGAGGCCAGAAATCCTCATTGCATTTTCCCCGGTTGCCGGATGCCGGCCCAAAAGTGCGACCTCGACCATCGCCACCTCTATTCGCAAGGGGGCCAAACCTGCGTAGCCAATCTGGTCGCGCTCTGCCGTCGCCATCATGTGATTCGACATCGATTCGGGTGGGGACACAGACCCTTGCCGAGGGGTGATCACCTCTGGATCAGCCCGCTTGGCCGCCACTACACCACCAGCGGACGCTCCCCTTAACCGGCCAGGGAGCTCGTTGGACCCCCGCTAAAGCTTTCAACATCGGTCAGAAACCCGCCGATCAAAGCTATATCCAATGAGCACCGATCTGTCCGGTAACGCCGGCAGCCAGCGGCCGCGGATCCTCGCGGTCGATGACGACGCGTTTACCCGGGCGTACATCTCGAGCATCCTCGCCAAGGCCGACATCGAAGTTGTGGCGGTCGATATTGGTGATGCCCTGGCCATTCTCAAGGGTACCCACTTCGACCTCGTGATCGCCGATCGGTCGATGCCGGGAGTGAGCGGAGACGACTTTCTGGCGATGCTCCGGAGCGATCCCACCTTCGACCTGACTCCCTTCCTGTTCCTCACTGCCTCCGACGATGTTGGCGACCTGATTGGCGGGCTGGAGGGAGGAGCCGACGATTACATCACCAAACCCTTCCGCCCCGAGGAGCTGATCGCTCGAGTCAAGAACCGCCTCGCCCGGATCAAACCCGCACGCAGGCGCGAAGACCAGGTGATTGTCGATGTCGAGGCATTCGCGTTCGAGGTCGACCGCGAGCTGTCACGGGCGTCGCGAGGGGGCCGCAGCGGCCTGCTCGCCGTCATCGACGTGCCCAATCTGAAATCGGTGGAGGCAATCCTCGGGGACCGGGAGCGCCGCCGAGTATTGGAAGCAGTCGCGGCCGCGATGTATCAGGCGGCCGAACCCCTCGACTTGTTCGGAGCCACTCGATCCGGAGACCTCGCCATCCTGCTTCCCGATGCCGACGTCAAGACCGGGGCCGGACGGCTGTATGCCATGTCCGAACGCGCCGCCAGCCTGTCAACCGAGGCGGCTGGGATCAGGATCAGGGCGGTGCCGATAATCGGTTTTGTCGAGTTCGAAAAAGGCGGCGATCTCGACCGGGTGACAGCTCTCGAACGCGCTTCCAGCGCGACTCTGGAAGCAGCCTCTATCCAAGACCTCCAACCGCACCGCTGGCTGCCACCTAATTCCGGGAACAAGAAGCCCACCGATCACCACCCGATCAGGGAGGTCGTGCAAGTCCTGGTCACGGTGGTCCTCGGGCTAATCGTGCCGTTCTTTGTCTACGACTGGTTGGACGAGGTCGGACTTGACATCTCCTGGGCCGTTTACATCGCGGTTGTCATCGGACTGGTGACGACCGCGGCGTTGATCTGGACCGAGGGCTTGTATGCCACGACTCACAACGGGACTCCGGAGATAGCGGGCTCCCCCGAGCCTCCCGCCACGGCGATCATCTGCGCTTACCTCCCCAACGAGGCGGCCACGATCGTCGAAACCATCGAGCATTTCATGACGATCGACTACCCGGCCGGATTGCAAGTGATCCTCGCCTACAACACCCCCCGCGATTTGTCGGTCGAGAGCGAGCTGAAAGAGATCGCGCGGCGGCATCCCAACCTTGTCCTGCTCCGCGTCGCTCACTCGAAGTCGAAGGCACAGAACCTCAATGCCGGGCTGACTCGAGCCACCGGTGATTTCGTTGGCATCTTTGATGCTGACCACCACCCAGAGCTCGACGCCTTCCATCGCGCCTGGCGGTGGCTGTCGAATGGTTTCTCCGCGGTGCAAGGTCACTGCCTGGTCCGCAACGGGGAAGACTCGTTCCTGGCCCGGATGGTTGCGGTGGAATTCGAGAGCATCTACTCCGTCAGCCATCCTGGGCGGTACCTCCGCGATCAGTTCGGGATCTTCGGCGGCTCCAACGGCTACTGGCGAACCGAGGCGCTCCATCTGACCCGGATGCGCGGATCGATGTTGACCGAGGACATCGACGCCTCCATGCGCCTGCTCGAAGCCGGAGGGATCATTGGCTCCGATCCGACGCTGATCAGTCGCGAGCTGGGGACAACCACCGCCGGCCAGATCTGGAATCAAAGGCTGCGATGGGCTCAAGGTTGGTTTCAGGTTTCGATGAGGCACGTTTTCAAGATGCTCCGCATGCCGCACTTCAGCGTCCGCCAGAAGCTCGGCATCTTCAACCTCCTCCTCCAGCGCGAGGTGTATCCCTGGATCTCGCTGCAGATCTTCCCGCTGGTCGCGTTTTGGATCTACCGAGGTGATGTCCTCGACTGGACCGTGCCCATCTTTCTGGCGACGACGATCTTCACGGCCACCGTCGGCCCCGGCCAAGTCGGATTCGCCTACCGCCTTGCCCACCCCGACATCAAAAAGCACCGCGCGTGGTTCTGGCAATACCTGTTCTTCTCGCTCTTCATCTACACGGAGGCGAAGAACATCATCTGCCGGGTTGCTCAACTCAAACAAGCTATGGGCGAGACCAGTTGGCGGGTTACACCGCGCTCGGCCGACCCGGCGAGTGGCGTCCCGATGATTCCCTCGCGAGACGAAATCCTGCAGGCACGAGAGCGCGCCCAGCCTCATCTCGCTCCTCAGCCCGTGCCATGGGCGGCCGCGATCGCGACGTCCGAGCCGAAGCCGGCGACCACCCTGTATCGACCTCGCCATCTGAAACGATCCGAACCGGCCGACAACCCGCTTGGACATCCAGTCCGCTTAGAGCTTCTTGACGCCGCTCCGGCTGGTCTTGGCGACACGTTCGAGCAGCTCGAACAAGCGGCGGTGGGAATCCTCGGATTGGAAGCGCTCGAGGAAGGCCTGGCGCCCGCCGGCTCCGAGTTGCTCGCGCTTGGGTCGATCCCGACTCAGGGTGAGCATCGCCTCCGCGAGGAGCTCGGCGTGCCCCGGCGGCACCAATACCGCGGCTGACTCGCCGCCAGTCGCTTCGCGCAAGGCCGGGATGTCGGAAGCGATGATCGGCAAGCCCAGGGCCATGGCTTCGATAGCGGCTCCACCTAAACCCTCGAAGAGCGAAGGGAAGACGAACACATCGGAAGCGGCCAGCAAATCCGGGACGTCGTCTCGATGGCCGAGCAACCGAACGGCCCCGTTCAGGGAATGCTCGACAACGAGGTCGTTGATCTCGCGGCTGGTATTGCCCGCCCGCCCGACGATCAGCAGCAGTGCCGAAGGGTCTGCCTCCCGCACCGTGGCCATCGCCATGAGCAGGAATCGATGGCCCTTTTGGTACTCCTGGCGACCGACCGTGATGAACACCGTCGCCTCGATCGGGATGGACTCCTGACTACGAACCGCCGCCCGGCGCTCGGCAGTTGGCATACCGAGAACAGCGCCATCCCGGCCCCGCTCGACGACTGTGACCTTCTGCCCGGCAATACCCAGATGCTCCACGGCCGAGGTTTTGGCGGCGTGGCTGATGGCATGGAAGTGGGTGGTGAACAGCCGGCCGGTGAGGCTGTCGATGAACCTAACCGCCGCCAACCGCCAGGGCTTGACTCTGGTATCGAGCGAGCGCGCGGGGTCGTAACCAGTGTTCACGAGGCCACTCACCACCGGCACCCCGGTACCGATGGCTGCTAGACGACCAGCGAGATCGGCGTCGAACAGCGCGGTGTAGACCAAGGCTGGTCTCAGCTCGCGGATGAGCCGGCGCAGCCTGAGTACCTGGAGAAATCGGTTGGCGGTTCCGATCAGCTCGACCCGGTGGCCGGTCGCTCGAACCTCCTCCTCAAATCCGACCTCGGCCCTTCGGAGCGCGCACACCACCGGCACGATCCCGGCCCGCTCGAGGTAGGGAAGGAAGTTCAACAACGATCTCTCGGCGCCTCCAGCGCCGAACGAGCTGATTACGAACAGATAGGTTCCCGACATCTCGTCTCGCGTAGCGTTCGAGCGATCCTAAGGGACGCTACTTGAGGTTTGGTCTGATGCTGCGCGAACTCATAAGCGTGCTCCCGGCGTACTGTTTTGGGCAACGACCAAGAGGTGAAGTGGCCGAATTCATCCGTATCGATCGCAGGATTTTCCTTGCCCGGTTTAGCAAAGGAGCGCTCGCGATGGCCGTGCTTGGCGCCTGTGCCGACGACAGCTCGAGCACCACCAGGGCGGCGTCCACAACGTCGGGAACGACGGCGACAAGTGCCAGTGCAGCTTCCTCGACAAGTGCCAGTGGACCCTCATCCACGGCCGGGGCCAGCTCAACGACGGGGGCAGCCGGGGCAGCCGGGGCAGCCGAGTTCGTCCGGATCCCAATCGACTTTGTCTCCGCCTACCTAGTCGTCCGCGGCTCAGAGGCGGCGGTCGTCGATACCGGGGTAACCGGCAGCGAAGGGTCGATCGAAGCCGCGCTCGGCAACGTGGGTCTCGACTGGGCCGCCGTCGGTCACGTCATTCTGACCCATCATCACCCCGATCACGTCGGCAGCCTCTCGGCGGTGATGGACGCCGCCGCCCAAGCCACCGGTTACATCGGTGAGGGAGACATGGACAAGGTCAGCGGACCACGCGAGCTGATGGCGCTGGCGGAAGGAAACCAGGTATTTGGTCTCGAAGTCATTGGAACGCCGGGCCACACGGTCGGCCACATCAGCCTCTTCGATTCAGCCGCCTCAGTCCTGGTCGCCGGTGACGCGTTGAACGGCGGCGGGAGCGGAGTGGAAGGTCCCAATCCGCAGTTCAGCGAGGACCATCAACAGGCTCTGGCCACAGTCGGCAAGATGGCCGGGGTCGAATACGAGACTCTCTATTTCGGTCACGGGGACCCGGTGATGAGCGGCCCCTCGGGACTGGTCGCCGAGCTGGCAGCCACCCTCTAGCGAAACCTAAGGTTTGCATGGTGGTATAGCCACCAAAATCGCCTTACGTTTCAGGGGCCGGCGAAAGTGTCGATCATCAGGCGGACGTCGGGGCCCAACGGGTAGAGAATCGGGCTCGTGCACCCGCTGGCCTGATACTCGGCGACTTTTTCCAGGCACTCGGCGGGGGTCCCGGCGGCACAGATCATCTGCACGATGTCGTCGGGCACGAGCCTGGCTGCCCCGAGCAACTGTTCGTGGGTCGCCGGCCAAGTGAGGACGCGACCGATGTCGTCGAGGAGGGCTTGGGGCACACCTGAAGCCTTCATGATGTGGGGCTGCTGTCCGAGATACTGGGTCACCAACATCCGCGCCGCGTCGATCGCGGTAGCGCGGTCGGCATCCATTGAGCAAACGATGAGCTGGGGCCGATCGAGGTCGTCGATCGAACGACCGGCCCGCCTGGCGCCGGCCTCCAAGGCTTCCAACGCTCGACGGTTGTAATTCGGAGATACCAGATAGTTGAGGACCACCCCGTCGGCGATCTCGCCGGTCAGCTCCATCATCTTCATCCCCGTCGCCCCGATGTAGATGGGGATGTCTTTTCGTCGTCGATCCTGATAGACGTAGTCGAGCTCTACCCCGTCCAGGTGAACATGCTCTCCCTGAAAGGTGACGTTCTCGTCGTTGAAAAGGGCCCGGAGAACAGTCACTACCTCTCTCATCACCGCCAACGGATGGCTTCGGTCGATCCCGACTTTCGCCGCCAATGGGTCCCACCACGCTCCCAACCCGGCGATGATCCTCCCAGGGGCCAGGTCATCGAGAGTGGAGAAGGTCGAGGCGAGGCGGGCGGGGTTGCGCGACCAGACATCAACCACACCCGCACCGACGCGAAGCGTCTCGGTGGAGGTGGCAAACGCCGCCATAGCGATCATCGCGTCACGGACCAAGCGGGAATCGGCCTGCCAGACCGCTTCGAAACCGCGCTCTTCGGCGTAACGGGCAATCTCGATTCCCTCGCGGATCGTGTGGGCGTCCTGGAGATAGAGAGCGAGGCGTTGTCTCATAATCGGCGGTGCAGTCTGGCGGCCTGCTCGGCCGCCTTGGCGCGGATCTCGGCGGCGTCGACCCGGGTGGGGACTCCTGCGCGCAGCACCACTTCGCCACCAACCTCGACTTCGAGCGGCCAAATCGTCGGGGTGAAGGCGAGGTGCCGCGGGTCCATCGGTTCGTACGACCAAGTGACCCGGTCAGCCCTCGCCTCAGGAACCAGGTCCCAACCTCTCGTGATCCACGACCAGGTCAGTTCCGGAGTTACGCCGAGATCGACGGAGCGGTGCTGATAGAAGGCGAGGCGAAAGGCTTCAAGCATGTCGGCGCCGATCCCATCAGTGCCGAGGGCCACCGGGTTCGCAAATCGGTGAGGGGCGGCATAGCCGACCCCGTTGTTGAGGTTCGAGGCGGGGTTGTGGACGACGGTGCCTTGCAGATGATGATTGGTCGCCAGGTGGACGCAGTGGGCGAGCAGCCAATCCGGTTTCGACAGATCATCGAGACGACTGGGCGCTTCGATGTCCTCGGGTCCCTCGCACACATGGACATGAACTCCGACCGAGAACTCGTCGGCAAGCTCGCCGGCTTTGGCAAGGGTGTCGTCCGTGCACGTGAAGGCCGCGTGAATGCCCACCAGACCGCGTCCTCCTTCGGTCAGGAATCGCCGGTTCTCCTCCAGCCCTCGGCGGGCCTCGTCGCGGCCGTTGCGGTCGCTGACCCCATAGCTCGCGACCACGCGAACCCCGACCTCGGCGCACGCTTCGGCGATCACGGTCAGCGAGCCCTCGATCGCATTGGGGCTTTCGTTGTGATCGATGATGGCGGTGGTGCCGGCTTCGAGTGCCTCGACCGCACCGAGCTTCGCCGACCACTCGAGCATCTCGAGATCGAGCGCCTGATCAAGCCGCCACCACACCTGTTCGAGGATCTGGCCAAAGGTCGTCGGCGCCGATGGGGTTGCTGGCATTCCGCGCGCCAGGGTTGAGTAGAGATGGTGATGGGCGCAGACGAGACCGGGAGTGACTGAAGACACGGGACCTCGCATTCTGTACAGTCGGCCGATGGAAAGCGCTCCTCCACCGCGGATTCAAGAATGGCTCGACCGTTCACGCGAGGAGCGGCTCGCCCGTCTCGGCAAGACTCCCGATGAGTTGGAAGCGGTCATCGCGGACAAGACCCCTGAACAGTTGGCCCAGCGACCAGACGATGAGGAATGGTCACCAGTGGAAGTGATCTGCCACCTGCGGGACGTTGAGGACCTGAGCCTGCTCCGGTTCCGGATGATGATCCAGATGGACGAACCCATGGTTCCCTCCGCCACCCCCCCCACCGATCGCGAGCGTTGGGGATTGTTGGAGGAAGGCGCGGCGCTCTTCGATCAGGTGCGCCTGGTTGAGCAGCGCCAGTACGTGCGCAACGACCCCCACCTCGCCCTCGCGGCTTTCGCCCAAAACCGCCGCCAGGTCCTCGCCTTTCTCGCCGCTCTCAACGATGCGCAATGGGTTCGGGGCGCGATTCATCCTGCATTCGGCCGGGTGGATTTCGACGGTTTCACCGGCATTCTCGCCAGCCACGACGACTCTCACATTTCCCAGCTCCAAGCCGGGATCTAGTCGACCAAGCCTCTTGACAACCAGCACGGACTTGGCTTATAGTGAACTAGATGGTTCAGTATTCACCCATTCTCGATACCACCTTCGGTGCATTGGCCGACCCGAGCCGTCGGGCCATTGTCGAACGGTTGGGGCGAGGAGCAGCGACGATCAGCGAGCTGGCGGAGCTGTTGGACATCACCCTCACCGGGACCAAGAAGCACGTGCAGGTTCTGGAAGCGGCGGGTCTGGTGACGACTGACAAGGTGGGAAGAACTCGTTTCTGCCGGCTTGGCCCCCGGCGTCTCGAGGACGAGCTCGCCTGGATCGAGAACTACCGACAACTACTCGATCAACGCC
>JBPCQV010000219.1:0-6768 GCA_050997725.1 Acidimicrobiia bacterium | reverse complement strand
CTCATACTCCGATCAGGCATCGATGGAGCTCTATCCCGATGAAGAACGCGAGGGTTACGGCACCTTCGTGGCAGCGTTCGAGGCTTTGCGCGACGGTGAGATCGAGCGTTTAGTGGTGCCGATCGAGAACTCGACGACCGGCAGCGTGCTTCCGGTCCTCGATCGGCTCGGACAAGACCATTTTGGGGATAACCAGATCGTGGCCGAGCATCTGGTCGATGTGCGACACGCCCTACTTGCTCATCACGGCAGCTCGCTCGAGGACCTCGAGCGAGTCCTTTCCCATCCCGAGGCACTATCTCAAGCTGAGGCCATTCTCACCCACTGGGGCTGGGAGTCGGTCCCCACCCACGACACCGCCGGCGCCGTGCGTCTCGTGGCTGAGTCCGGCGTCCGCTCCGACGCTGCGCTCGGCCCCGAGCGGGCAGCGGCACCGTTTGGCCTTTCCATCTTGTTGCGCGACGTTGTCGACCGGCCGCACAACACCACGAGGTTTGTGGTCTTGGCCGCGGATGTGACCGAGATCGAGGCAGATGCCGACAAGACCACCGTTGCGTTCACGACCAGCCATACCCCCGGCGCCCTCGCCCTCGCGCTGACCGAGCTCGGGTTGCGCGGCGCCAACCTCACCCGGATCGAGTCGCGGCCCACCGAGGCGGCTTGGCGCTATCGAATGTTCGTCGATCTCACCCACCCGCCCGGGCCCGCAGGAGTGAAGGCCCTGTTCGACCCGGTCCCTTCGTCGCTGGCCGACCTCCAGTTCCTCGGCACCTACAGGTCGGTTCTGCGCTGACCGGACATACCATCCTCGTCATGGTCACCACCCGCCCGATTGAGCGACCTGTCACCGATACGCGGGTCGAGGAGGACTTGCCGTGGCAGGTTGTGGTGTGGAACGACCCGGTCAATCTGATGGACTACGTCGTGTGGGTGTTGCGCCGCCTCTTCGGTCATTCCCTGGCAGAAGCGACCCGGCTGATGCTGGCCGTGCACCAAGAAGGCCGCGCAACTGTTAATCAGGGACCTCGCGAGCAGGCGGAGATGGATGCTTACCGCCTCCATCAACATGGGCTCTGGGCCACGATCGAGAAGTGATTCCGTTCCTGCCCGTTCCGGAGGGCATCTTGGTCACGCTCACACCCGACGACCTCGATTTGCTCAATCAGCTTCCCGAGTTTCTCGCCACCCTCGGTTCACCTGCAGAGGATCCCGGCGCCGCCCGGCTGCGTTCGCCGGTGTACCTCGATGACAGCCAGGCTTCTGATGAGTGGTGGCGGCTCATGTCCGAGGAGTTCTTGCAATCGCGTGCGGCCGACCGCTCGGCTTTCGCCATGATCCTCGAATCGGCCGGCGCGGGCACCGTTGCCTCGCTCGCCGAAGCCGAAGCGTTGCTCCGGGTGCTCAACGAAGCTCGGCTGGCACTAGCCGCTCGGCTGGGCGTCCGCGAGGAAGGCGATATGGAACTGCTCGACTCCGACGATCAGGCTGCTCTCGACTATCTCGCGGGAATGCAGCAGTTGCTGGTTGTGGCGCTGATCGGCGAAGAGTTGGAGTTTCCGATTGATCCAACCAGTGACAATTGAGGTCACAACTACCTCAATGGCCCATGGCGGGAGGGCGGTGGCGAGACACGAAGGCCAAGTCCTCTTCGTCACTGGCGCATATCCGCACGAAGTCGTCCACGTTGAAGTCACCGAAGCGAAGAAACGCCACTCCCGCGCTCGAGTACTTTCCATTCTCGAGCCGTCGTCACTGCGACGAGCGGCGCCTTGTCCCCACTTTGGCCCCTGCGGGGGATGTCAGTGGCAGTCGGCCGAACCTGGCGCGCAAGCAGAGTGGAAGCGCGAGATCGTGGCCGACCAACTGCGGTTTGTCGGCAAGCTCGGAACTGTCGAGGTCCGCCCGACAATCAGTCCGGGACCGGAATTCGGCTACCGCAACCGGATGGACTTTGCTCTCGTCGGGGGTCGGCCCGCCCTGCATCGTGAGGAAAGTCAAGAGTTGGTCGAGCTCAGCGTCTGCCTCCTTTTGGTCGCGCCACTGTTCCAACTGTTCGTCGATCTCCCAATTCGACCCCTGGCTGAGCGAGTCACCTTGCGGGCTGGCGTTGCCACCGGAGAGGCCGTGGAGCTGTTCGACGAAGAACACGGGATGATTCACGAAGAAGTCGCCGGCCATCGGTTTCAAATCACCGACCGGGCGTTCTTCCAAGCCAACACCGCCGGGGCCGAAGAGCTGGTACGTCTTGTGACCGCAGCGCTTGCTCCTGGCCCGAACGATCGGCTGCTCGATGGGTATGCGGGCGGAGGCCTCTTTGCGGCGACGGTTGGCGCTGGCTGTCGAGAAGTGGTGGCGGTGGAATCCGATCCGGTGGCCGTCGCTGACCTGAAAGCCAACACCGACGCGGTTCCGGTGAGGGCGAAATTCGAACGCTGCCGGCCGCGGCTCCCTCGCAGCTGGGACTTGGCTGTAGTCGATCCGCCCCGAGCGGGCCTAGGCCGGGAAGGCGTCGAGACCGTTGTCGCCGGCCATCCGCGGGCTATTGCGCTCGTCGCCTGTGACCCGGCTTCTTTCGCGCGTGACGCCGCGCTCCTCACCAACGCTGGTTATAGGCTCGATTGGGCCCAACCGGTCGACATTTTCCCGCAGACCTTCCACATCGAGATCGTGGGTGCGTTTAGTCGTTGAGGTTCACTGCACGCAGAACCAGTTGCCTTCTGGGTCGTGCAGCTCGATCCAGATCTCACCGGCCATCCCGGTTGCCACGCGTTGGTAGGTCGCACCCATCGCCTCCAGCCGGGTGCGCTCAACGGCTAGCCGCCGGCGCTCGTCGTCGTCGATCGGTTGGTCGCTCGAAGCCTTCGGGTGGGGGCTGGACGATGTAGCCGAGCGCCTCCGCCCAAAACTCGGCCAAACGATTGGGGTCGAGACAGGCGAAGACGACCTGAATTGAGAGGGACATAAGACCTTCTGCCTATCGTGAGCCTATGGATTTCGGCGTCGTGTTGCAGACCAACCCTCCGGCGCGCGAAGTGATCAATCGGGCTGTCGCCGCCGAGGGATTGGGCTTCGATTACGTTTGGACGTTCGACTCTCACGTCCTCTGGCAGGAGCCATTTGTGATCTTCAGCCAGATCCTGGAGCGGACCGAAAGGTTGATCGTCGGTCCGATGGTCACCAACCCGGGGACGCGCGATTGGACCGTACTCGCCTCACTTTTTGCCACATTGAAGGACATGTACGGTCCGCGCCTGGTGTGCGGGATGGGGCGGGGAGATTCCGCGTTGCGTTACATCGGTCGGACTCCGACGACGCTCGAAACCACCGCCACCGCGACCAGGGTCATCAAAGATCTGGTGGCTGGGCGCACGGTGACTTACAACGACAAAGAGTTGACTATTCCTTGGATCTCCGAGGAGTGGAACTTGCCCGTCTGGATGGCGGCGTATGGGCCGAAGGCGCTGGCATCTACCGGCACCCACTACGACGGCTACATCCTCCAATTGGGCGACCCCCAGATCGTGGAATGGACCGTCGGCGTGGTCCGGGAGGCCGCGGCGGCGGCGGGCCGAGATCCTGATTCGTTGACAATATGTGTCGCCGCCCCCGCCTATGTGGGTGACGATCTCGCCCATCAACGCGACCAGGTGCGCTGGTTTGGGGGGATGGTCGGCAACCACGTCGCCGACCTCGTCAATCGGTACGGCGCTGGCTCCTCGGCGGTTCCGCAGGCCTTAACCGACTACATCAAGGCGCGCGAGGGCTACGACTACGACCACCACGGCAAGGCGGGAAACCCCTCAACCGACTTCGTCCCCGACGAGATCATCGACCGCTTCTGCCTACTGGGGCCGGTGGAATCCCACCTCGAACGGCTCCGCGAGCTCGCAGACCTCGGCGTTGATCAATTCGCGCTCTACCTCATGCACGACCAGATGGACGCAACCCTCTCCGCCTACGGTCGGGACATCATTCCCACGTTTAAGACCCACACGGAAACCTAAGGTTTGCGTGGCGGTATAGCCACCAAAATCGCCTTACGTTTCAGGGGTCGGCGGGTTAGCGGCCGTGTTGGGGGAACCCGAGGTCGACGCCGCGGTGCATCGGGTCGGGCCAGCGGGAGATGACCACCTTTTGGCGGGTGTAAAAACGGACGCCTTCGGGACCGTAGATCGCGTTCGAGCCGAAGATCGAGGACTTCCAACCGCCAAACGAATAGAAGGCGAGAGGGACCGGGATCGGGACGTTCACGCCCACCATCCCCACCTGAATCTCCGATTGGAATTTGCGGGCCGCCCCACCGTCGTTGGTGAAGAGCGCGGTGCCGTTGGCAAACGGCGAGGCGTTGATCAGATCGATGGCGTCCTGGTAGTGCTCGACCCTCACCACCGAAAGCACCGGCCCAAAAATCTCGTCGTCATAGATCTTCATTCCCGGTTCGACCCGATCAAAAAGCGTCGGGGCGACGTAGAAGCCGTCTTCGAATCCGTCGGGCGCGAAGCCGCGGCCGTCGACTACTAGGTCGGCGCCTTGGTCGACGCCGGAGTCGATGTAGCCGACGACCCTGTCCCGATGCTCAAGAGTGACGAGAGGGCCCATCTCCGAGTCCGGATCGTTACCCGGCCCAGTGCGGAGCTTGGCGATCCGCGCCTTCACTTGCGGAATCAAACGATCAGCCGCGTCTCCGACGGCCACCACCACCGAGATCGCCATGCAACGCTCGCCAGCCGAGCCGTACCCGGCGGACACGGCAGCATCGGCGGAGAGCTCCATGTCGGCGTCGGGCAGCACCACCATGTGGTTTTTGGCACCGCCGAGTGCCTGGACCCGCTTGCCTGCTCGGGTCCCGTTCTCGTAGATGTAACGGGCGATGGGCGTCGAACCGACGAAGGAGACGGCAGCGATCTCGGGGTGCTCGAGGATGCGATCTACCGCCACCTTGTCGCCGTGGACGACATTGAGAACTCCGGGCGGCAGGCCAGCTTTCCTAAACAGCTCGGCGCACAGCATTGAAGGCGAAGGATCTTTCTCCGACGGCTTGAGCACAAAGGTGTTGCCGCAGGCGATCGCCAGTGGGTACATCCACATCGGGACCATGGCCGGGAAGTTGAAAGGGGTAATCCCGGCCACGACGCCGAGAGGCTGGCGCATCGTGAAGGTGTCGACGCCGGTTGACACTTGTTCGGAGAACTCGCCCTTGAGCAAATGAGTGATGTTGCATGCGAACTCGACCACCTCCAGCCCGCGCTGCACCTCGCCCAGGGCATCGGAGTGGGTCTTGCCGTGCTCGGCGGTGATGAGCTTGGCGATCTCGTGGCGATTGTTCACGACCAGTTCGCGAAAGGCGAACATCACGTTCTGACGACGGGTTACCGGTGTTTCCCGCCATTCGTCATAGGCCGCCAGAGCCGATTCCACAGCCGAATCCACATCATCTGCGCTTCCGAGGGCCACCTCGTCGGCAGTGGCTCCGGTGGCCGGGTTGTAGATCGGTCCGGTTCGAACGGGGTTCCGGTCCCAACGCTGGCCGTTGATCCAGTGATTGATCATTTTTCGTCTCCTAAAAGGAGTCTACGCCGGTGGCGCAGCGCACCCACCGGGCCCTTAACCTCGTTTCACCCGGACTGGAAAGGCCATGCGCAAGATCTCGAAGTTCATCGTTCTCGTCACGTTCCTTGTGACTGCCTGCGGACAGGCGGCTACGACCACCACAGCTTCTAGCACCAACACGACTGAGGACGTCACCGTAACTGCCGCGCCCGTCACCACTGAGGAAACCGCGCCGGAGGGGCTCGTGGAGACGATCCAGGAGCTTCCCTCAGCGACCATCCAGATTGTCTCGATCGGGACGTTCGTCACTCCCGACTTCGGATCCTTCGAGTCCGGCGGTGCGGGCTCAGGATTCATCATCGATCCGAGCGGGGTGGCGGTCACGAACAGCCACGTCGTCAGCGGCGCCGGGTTGATCGAGGTGCACATTGGAGGCAGCGACGAACCCATCAACGCCCGCATCCTGGGCGTGTCCGAATGCAACGATTTGGCGGTGATCGATCTCGAGGGCGATGGCTACAACTATCTCGAGTGGTATGAGGGGGATATCTTCTCGGGTCTTCCCGTGCAGGCCGCGGGGTATCCACTCGGCGCTCCCGAGTTTGCCTTGACTCAGGGGATTATCTCGAAAGGTGAGACCCCCGGTGACACCGACTGGGCCTCGGTCGAAGCGATCCTCGAGCACGATGCCCGTATCCGAGGCGGCAACTCCGGCGGTCCCCTTGTCACTGAGGAAATGCAGGTCGTCGGGGTCAACTACGCCGGTCGTGACGACACCGATCAGAACTACGCGATCAGCGTCTCCGAGGCGCGACCGATCGTCGAGCAGCTCCGGGGAGGTGTCGATGTCGACTCGGTGGGGATCAACGGCTACGCCATATTCGCCGAAGACGGGACGAGCGGGGTGTGGGTCGAAACCGTGCAAGCGGGTTCGCCCGCCGACCAGGTTGGGATCACCGGTGGTGACATCGTCACTCGCATGGCCGGAGTGTCAGTTGGATTCGATGGAACCCTGGCCGATTTCTGCGACGTCATCCGCACACAGGGCGGGGACGCGCCGATCGATGTCGAGGTCCTGCGGTATGGCACCAGCCAGGTGTTGCGGGGCCAGCTCAATGGCGAGGCCTTGGCCGAAGCTTTCTCCTTTGCCGAGGAGCTCGAAGAAGAGGCTACGGTCGAAGAAGATGTCGGCACGCAGGGTTACGCCGAGTACGTGGT
>JBPCQV010000185.1:0-4794 GCA_050997725.1 Acidimicrobiia bacterium | reverse complement strand
ACTTGGCCACCTTCGCGGTCGATCTTGGAGTAGCGGAGGACCTCGCGCCTTTGTTGGAATCGGTGCCAGTCAGGGTGGCGGAGTCGGGCGTTCGCAGAACGGCTGACGCCATTCGGATGCGAGAGGCCGGATATAACGCGGTGCTCGTTGGTGAGGCTCTCGTGCGCAGCGCGAACCCAACCGCGCTGATCGAGGAGCTTTCGGTCTGACCTGGCTCAAGGTCTGCGGACTGACCAATCACGCCGACACCGACGCCGCGGCGGAAGCAGGAGTCGATGCTCTCGGCTTTGTCCTGGTGCCGGCCTCTCCCCGGGCGATCAGCCTTGATCTGGCAGCGGAGCTCATCGCTCGAGTCGAGCAAACGACGTTTCTGTTGACCCATGACCTCGACCCGGAGGCGCTGGTGGCCGCGGCACTCGGGAGTGGCGCCACCGGTGTGCAACCCTATGGCCGCTTTGCCGCGGAGTCAGCCGAGGCCGCCATCGAAGTTGGCTTGATGGTGCTGCGGCCCCTTGCCCTCCACGACGAATGGCAACGGGTCCCGTCCGACCAGTACCCGTTGTTCGATTCCAAGAATCCGAACGGCACTGGCAATGGGGCGCGCCTTGATCCTGACCAGTTGCCCGACACCGAGCGCGAATACGTGGTAGCCGGCGGGCTCACCCCGCAAAACGTCGGGCCGCTGATCGCTCGCCTGCATCCGTTTGGAGTCGACGTCTCCTCCGGAGTCGAGGTCCGGCCCGGACAGAAGGACCCTGAGCTGATCGTTGCCTTTGCCAAATCGGTTCGGGAGTCAAATTGAAAACGGGCCGCCTGGAACGGCCAGACGCCAACGGCCGGTTTGGCGACTACGGAGGCAGCTTTGCGCCAGAGACATTGATGCCGGCGCTCGGCGAGCTGGCCAACGAGTTCGAGCGCGCCTGGAACGATCCAGACTTCAAAGCCGAGTTGGAGCGCTGGCTGGCCAACTTCGTCGGCCGCCCCACCCCTTTGTTCGAAGCGCGTCGCCTTTCCGAGACGCTCGGGTTGCGACTGCTGCTCAAGCGCGAGGACCTGGCGCACACCGGAGCCCACAAGATCAACAACGCCATCGGCCAAGCGCTGCTCACCCGGCGGATGGGAAAACCGCGGGTCATCGCCGAAACCGGGGCCGGTCAGCATGGAGTGGCGACGGCGACGGCCGCAGCGGCGCTCGGCCTCGAATGCCAGGTCTACATGGGAACTGTCGACATCGAGCGCCAGGCTCTCAACGTGCAGCGGATGGAGCTGCTCGGCTCGGAGGTGATCCCGGTCAGCTCCGGAGCCGGCACTCTCAAGGATGCAGTCTCGGAAGCGATGCGCGACTGGGTGAGGACGGTGGACACCACCCACTACATCATCGGGTCAGCCGTTGGTCCTCATCCCTTCCCCTGGATGGTGCGCGAGTTTCAAAGGGTGATCGGAGAAGAGTGTCTGACCCAGCTCGGATCGGAGTTGTGTGATGTTGCAGTCGCCTGTGTCGGCGGTGGTTCCAACTCGATCGGGCTCTTCTATCCATTGCTGGAAACGGAGATCGAGCTCGTCGGGATCGAGGCCGCCGGCGAAGGGATCGGGACTGGCAAACACGGGGCTTCGCTCAACGCCGGCCGGCCCGGCGTCCTCCATGGCACCCGCACCTATCTATTGCAGGACGATGAAGGCCAGGTGATGGAGGCCCATTCCATCTCGGCCGGCCTCGACTATCCCGGGGTCGGCCCCGAGCATGCGTATCTGTTCGATTCGGGGATGGTGGCCTATGAAGCCGTCACCGATCTCGAAGCTCTCGAGGCAGTCGACCTTCTCGCGCGCACCGAAGGGATCATCCCGGCGCTCGAGTCGGCTCACGCCCTCGCCTGGGTGAGCAAGAACGCGGCCCGCCTCGCTGGCGAAACAGTCCTGGTCTGCCTCTCGGGTCGGGGCGACAAGGACCTGCAGACGATCGCTCGTTCCCGGGCCACATGAGCGGTTTCGCCGCCATCAGGTCGGCATTCGGGTCCGCACCCGCTCTCTTTCCATTCCTCACGGCGGGCCTTCCCACTCCCGCCGACTCGGTGGGGCTTTTCGAAGCAATGGCCGAAGCCGGAGCTGACGGGTTCGAGGTGGGGATCCCGTTTTCCGACCCGCTGATGGATGGACCGGTGATCATGAAGGGGAGCGAGGCCGCCCTCGCAGCCGGCACCAACCGCGCGATCGCCCTCGACATCGTGGGCGAGGTGGTCAAGCGAACCGGCAAACCGGTGCTGGCGATGACCTATGTCAACCCGGTGATGCAAACCGGCTGGACCCAATACGCAGCCGACCTCGCCGAACGGGGTGGCGCTGGGATCATCGTCCCTGATCTTCCGCTCCAAGAAAGCTCGGAGTTGGCTGCCGCGTGTCATGCCGAAGGGCTTGGTCGGGTGCAGTTCGTATCGCCGACCACGACCGATGCACAGATCGGCCGCGTCGCCGCGGCCAATCCCGCCTTTATATACGGAGTAACCGATATGGGGGTGACTGGGGAGCGCACCTCGATCAGCCCCCATGTGGTCTTTCTGAGCGAACGGGTTCGCGCCCAAACCGATGTTCCCCTTGTGCTCGGGGTGGGGATCTCGACGCCGGAACAAGCGGCGGCGGTGAAGAACCTCGCCGATGGCGTCATCATCGGCACCGTCCTCGTTCGCAAAGTCCTCGAGGCCGAAAACGCCGCGGCCGCCGCAGTTGCGTTGAAGTCAACAGTCGCTGAATTCAAAGCCGCACTCGGCTGAAGAGCCCTCGCCCCCTTAAGGGGAGTGTCGCTTTACCTACCCGACCCGTGCAATCCTCGCCTGGGCAAAATTTGTCCTGTGGCGAACGCTCCCAACCAAATCTGTCCCGTGGCGAACGGTACTCGTTCCCTACAGGACGAATTTCCCCAACAGCGTTCCTGTGACGACAAATTAAGCCGCGGTTGAGCACGGTCGAGCGGGGGCTCCGTCCCTTAGTCGATTCGGTTCCGCAAATCCCCCTCGCCCCCAACCGGATCCCCCGTCCCTGCGGGGCACTCCCCTTTTAAGGGGAGTGACGCTGGCTCGAAGGCCCTCGTGCCGATTCGAAATTTGGCACTACATCGGCGCTCTACGGGAAACTTGTTACTAGATCCGTGGAATCCGCGGATGTAGTAACGAATTTGCTCAGAGGCACGGATGTGTTGCCAAATTTGAGGAGCGTTGCTCCCAAGTGTTCCCACCTGCCGAATTTCGCTGAGAAGCCGGTCGGATCACCGACCGGATTCTCACTTCCCCTGCCGAAGCAAAGAGACGCTACCCCCAGGGACAAAAGAGCAACGGCCACCTTCATCGCCCGGATCATCCTGAGCCAGGGAGTGGGGGAGTGGGGGATGCGGCAAAGGATGAAAGGACTCTGGTGGCCGTTGCAATCGTGACGATAGAACGAAGGGGCTAGTCACTTGAGTATTTGCTGGCGGCGGGATTCTTTCCGTGCCGGAGGCGGGACTCGAACCCGCACGTGGTTTCCCACAATGGATTTTGAGTCCATCTCGGCTGCCAATTTCGACACTCCGGCGCCGACCGAAAAGGTTAACGCGAACCCTGGGTTCGGGGGATACACAGTGTCCCTGCCAGCCCACAGAACGCTTTAACCTGAGCCAAATGTGGCGGGTGGAGAAGAAGTTGCTCAAGGTGCTCGACGAGTTGGAGGCCCTGGCGACCCAACGGCGGCTCGTCGAAGCAGAGCTCGAAGCCCATCGGCACATCAACGATGACGCTCAACGCGATGCCGCGATGGGGATCGATCGGCTCGAGGCGTTGTCCACGCGGGCCGAGGTGACGCGATTTAAGCGGCTCGTACAGGACATCGCGATGCGTCAGCGTCAACTCGAGGAGACCAAGACGCGGTTGATGTCGCAACTGCGCGGCTGATGCCAACCCTGGCGCTGCTCGACGGGAACTCGATCGCGTACCGCGCCTTCTTTGCCCTTCCACCCGATCTCGCCACCTCCTCCGGTCAGGTCACCAACGCCGCCTACGGCTTCACCCGCATGCTGATCAAGCTGATCGGCGACCATCACCCCGACGCAGTGGTCGTGGCGTGGGACGTCTCTCGCCAAACGTTCCGCACCACTGAGTACGCCGACTACAAGGCCACGCGGAACGCCGCTCCCGATGCGTTCCGGACCCAGCTCCCTTTGATTGGGGCAGTGCTCGAGGCATTGGAAGTGCCCGAGCTGCGGATGGAGGGGTTTGAAGCCGATGACCTGATCGCGACGGTTTCGGAAATCGCCCGGGACCAAGGCTGGAACGTGTTGCTGGTGACCGGTGACCGCGACGCCTTTCAGCTCATTGATGACCACCTGAAGGTGCTCTATACCCGTCGGGGTATCACCGACGTGGTGGTCGCCGACGAAACGTACATCCGCGAACGCTATGGGATCCGTCCCGACCAGTACGTCGAATATGCGGCCCTGCGGGGCGACACCTCGGACAATCTTCCCGGAGTGCCGTCGGTGGGGGAGAAAACCGCGACCAAGTTGGTTGCCGACCACGGGAGCCTCGAAGGCATCTATGACGCGCTCGATGAGTTGACGCCGCGCCTTCGGCAAAACCTTGCCCAGTGGCGCGAGCAGGCCTTTCTCAATCGGCGGCTCATGAAACTGGTTAGCGATCTCGACGTCTCGCTCGACCTCGATGCCGTGAGACGCGGTGAGTGGGACCGGGAATCCGCCAAACAACTTTTCGAAAGCCTGGAGTTCTACAGCCTTTGGGAAGACCTGCTCGAGGTCGAGGGCGCCGGCTCGGC
>JBPCQV010000184.1:0-6904 GCA_050997725.1 Acidimicrobiia bacterium | reverse complement strand
AGCCGGAAAACAAACACAAGTGCCGAAGACAACTTCGCACTGGCTGCCTAAATAACGCAGCCCGTCCGCCCGGTGGGCGCCTGCCTCGCCGGAATCGGGCGTCGCAATGCAGGATGCGTCCTCCGGGTTCCGGGACCGGAGGGCAAAGAATGATCCCGGATAGGTAGCTGGGAAGCCCGCCGTTGGGGTCCCGGTTCCCGAAAGCTCGCCGACGGCTGCGCTCGGAGATGCCGACGCTAACGACTCAACGGACGCGGGTTCGACCCCCGCCACCTCCAAGAGGGTTCGACGCCGTCGTCGAACCTTGTTGGAGACCCAGGGACCCATTCCTGCGTAACTTGGCGCCCCTAATCACGCGGTTTTTTACGCAGGAATGAGTTGGGGGTGGTCGTCGCCCTTCTTCGGTCGTTTCTTTGCGGGCTTCCGCTCGGGGTAGAGGGCCTCATACTTGGCGACTAGTTCCGGGCTGTCCTTGGCAAGCCAGTCGAGAAAGTGACCACGGACGCCGCGCAGGTGCAGCAAACCTTGGTGGACCCACTCGGCGCCGGCGTCCTCCGCTGCCTTACGTAACTCGGCGACTTTCTCAGGTTGGTCGGAGATACCGGGAAGCAGAGGCATCATCATCACCCCCGACGGCACCCCGGCGTCTCGCATTTTTGCCACTGCTTCGAGCCGACGCCGTGGATGCGGCGTGCCCGGCTCGGTACGGCGCCAAACGTCTTCGTCGATGGTGGCAATCGAGAAATCGACTCTGGTCAAGCCGTGCGCCGCGGCCTCGCTTACCAACGAGAGATCCCGCAATATCAAAGTCGATTTGGTGAGAAGGGAGAACGGGTTCGATCTTTCCAACAGGACCTCGATGATCCCGCGGGTGAGCTTGTACTTTCCCTCGGCGGCTTGGTAGGGATCGGTGTTGGTTCCCATGGCGATGCTGTGACCGCCCCACACCGCTGGCTCCGTCTCCGCTCGAAGCCGCTCGACCGCGTTGACCTTGACGACGATCTGGCTGTCGAAGTCGGCACCCTGATTGAAGTCCAGGTATTCGTGTGTCGGTCGAGCAAAGCAGTTGTGACTAATGACCCCGTTCGCGATGAAATCCCCGGTCGTGGTCGTGATGTCGTACATCGGGATTGCAATATCTAGTGGTTCGATGGATCGAACCACTAGTTGGTGGCGGAATTTCACCGCACTTCCGATGAGGCTTCGCTTGCGGGCGATGGCGGGACCAGTCGATAGGAAAAACCACAAGCGCTCGGACGCCCCGCCGAGAAATCGAATCGCGGCGACACCGTTTGGTCGGATCGGCTCGACGACGGGTTCGAATCCAAAATGGCGAAGGTGAGTGACGACGTTTTCAATGATCGCCGGGTCGCCGTTATGGATCCGCAACACACCCTGGCTGTGGCTTCCCTTGGCGTCGAAGATCCCAGCCAGGAAGCCCGATCTCCAGCTGTCGGTTGGATCTGCCGGCCACTGAATGATGCGACGGATCGTCGCGACGGCAGACTTCTTTGATGTCCTGATCGCCCAGGCGGGCTTCCCCGTGCTGGCGCATTCGAACCTGTCTGTCGAAACTCCGAGAGATGCGAGGTAATCCTGTGCACGGTCGAGAGCTTCGACGTCAACTAGGGCGAGCCGAAACCGGTGAACTGTGCTAGTTCGATGCGGGAGGACATAGGTATAAGTGCCGAGGGTGCCATCCCCACGAATCATTCCGCACAGGTATCCACGCTGGTAGTCGTCGTCCTGCTTCGGGGCCGGCGGGCTGGAGCTGAATCCGACAAGTGAGTTCGAAATGGTCAGGTGAGGACGTCGGCTAGGACCGTGGTCGGTCCCAGTTACGTGCTTCCAGCCCCGGTTGGTCAAGAAGCGGTGGTCGCCACTGGCGACCAGAACGGTGTCGTCGCCTGCGGTGATTCGATAAGCCGGCTTGAAGGTTTGCCAACAATCCAGGACTTCTGACTCGACCAGGCGTCGAAAGGTTCCGATGCGAGCTGTCCCGTAGACTTTGTCGCCCGGTTCGAGGCTGGCAATCGGGCGCGTCGTTCCGTCCGCCATGAGAATTGGAGTGTCCCCCCCTAGACAGTAGGAGCAGGCATGGCTGCATCCTCGATAGGCGTTGATCGAGTGGGAGAACCAGGGCGTGCTCGGCGGCGCTTTGGAGATGATCGTCTTGGCTTCGATCTCGTGGAATGTGAGGCCGCGGTACTCGCCGCGTCCGTGCACCCGCCGGCCGATAGGGAACAACGCGCCCTGATCCATCACGATCATCATAGCGAACATATGTTCGTGATAAGCCAAAATTCTCGCATTCGCCTATCTTTTTTGGCGATGACGATCTACGACAACGAGGATCTCGAGGCGATTCGCCAGCAAACCCGTCGGTTTGTCGAGGAAAAGGTTCTCTCGAAAGGGGACGAATGGGAGGCGGAAGGTCGGGTCCCGCGCGAGGTCCTCGATGAGATGGGCAAGATCGGCTTCTTCGGCCTGCGGGTGCCCGAGGAGTATGGCGGGGTCGGTTTCGGACCCCTCGCCACCGTCGCGTATGCCGAGGAGCTGGGGCGTTCAACCTTCGGCGGATTCGCCATCACTGCTCTCGTCCACACCGAGTTGGCGATGCCCTATCTGGTCAACTTCGGGTCGCAGGAGCAGAAGGAACGTTGGCTGCCGGCAATGGTCAGCGGCGAGACCCTCACTGCTATCGCGGTCACCGAGCCGGACGCCGGTTCCGATGTCGCCAACCTCCGCACCCGAGCCGAACGCGACGGCGAGGGGTGGCGAATCAACGGGTCCAAGCTCTTCATCACCAACGGCGGCATCGCCGATCTGGTCTTTGTCGGAGTCAAGACCGATTCCGTCGTCAAAGGATCACGGGGCATCTCGATCGTCGCCGTTCCCAAGGGCGCGGAAGGATTCCGTGTTAGCCGCGCCCTCTCGAAGATGGGTTGGCACTGCTCGGACACCGCCGAGCTCTCCTTCGAGGACTGTTGGGTGCCCGCCGACCATCTGATCGGCGAAGAGAACCGCGGCTTTTACTACATCATGACCAACTTCCAGAACGAGCGGCTTGCGATCTCGGCCCAAGCCATCGGCGAAGCGAGCAAAGCGATCGAGCTCACCCTCGATTACGTCAAACAACGCAAAGCTTTTGGGAAGCCGCTCTTCGAAAAGCAGGCGATCCGGCAACGGTTAGCGATGGCCGCTTCTCGGGTCGAGGCCGCTCGACAAATGGTCTATCACGCTGCCTGGTTGATGGAGCAGGGGCAGGACGCGGTCAAGGAAGTCTCGATGGTTAAGGCGCTCGTGGGAGAGCTCGTTAATGATGTTCTTTATGAGTGCGTCCAGTTCCATGGCGGCATGGGCTACATCGCCGAGACCGCGGTCGAAAGGATGTATCGCGACGTCCGCATCCACTCGATCGGCGGCGGCGCCACCGAAGTCATGCTCGACGAGGTCGCCAAGCGACTCTGAGAACTACGATCCCAACCTCTCCTGAGCTCGCCGGATTTCCTCGAATTCCAGAGGATGAACATAAAGGTCGTAGGCCATCCACAGTGAACGCGCCCACGAGTAGAAGATCCAGGGCACCAGACCTGTCAAGCCGATGACACCCGGGGTGAGCCACGTCCAGGGACCCTCGGGCCAGGTCAAGGCAAAAATCGATCCGAACGAAACGAAAAACGCGATGATGGTCAGCATGGTGTTGAAGATCACCGCCCCGACCCAATAACCGAAGGCCTCGTGCCAGCTGAACCGATAGCTTCGGCCGGGACATGTCCCAGAGGCTAAGTACCGTGCTGGCAATGAGCCCCCAACGCATCGAATACGAGAGCCAGCCGCTCGACGTCGTTGACCTCGACCCCGATCCGTTTGCTCAGTTCCAGCGTTGGCTCGACGACGCCTTCGCCGCCGAAGTCCCGGAGCCGGAGGCGTTCGTTCTCTCCACAGTGGCCAACGACGGCACCCCCTCGTCGCGCACCGTGCTCCTCAAGCAGTTCGACACCGACGGTTTGGTCTTCTACACCAACTACCGCAGTCGCAAAGCCGAAGACCTCGCGGCCGAGCCTCGGGTCGCGGCGCTTTTTCTTTGGCTCCCGATTCATCGACAGGCGCGAGTCGAGGGCCTGGCAGAGAAAGTCGATCCTGAGCTGTCGGATGCATACTTCGAGAGCCGCCCGCCCGACGCCCGCCTTGCCTCGGCGGCCTCCCCGCAAAGCCAGGTTGTTGGCAGCCGCGAGGAGCTCGACGAAATGCTCTCCCGGATGACTCGCGAATATCCCGAACGCAACGTTCCTCGCCCCGACCATTGGGGCGGCTATCGCATCCGGCCCAGTCTCTTCGAGTTCTGGCAGGGGCGGCGAGCTCGCTTCCACGACCGCTTCCGTTATCAGAAGTTCGAGAATGGCTGGCAGATCGATCGGCTCGCGCCATGAGGCTCGACGTCCTCGGTTCCTCCGGCACCTATCCCGCGCGGGGACGGCCGGCCGCCGGCTATCTCATCTCCCAAGGCGACACCCGAGTCTGGTGCGACACCGGGCCCGGCACCTACGTCGCCCTCCCGATTGAAAGCGAGTTGGTGACGGCGATTGTGATCTCGCACGAGCATCCCGATCACTGGCTCGACCTCGTCACCGCCTTTCATGCGATTTGCTATGGGCCGCACCCTCGCCAAGGGATACCCGTCTTCGCTCCCCAATCGACGATCGACCATGTGTTGGGCATCGGCGGCGACGATCAGTTCGAAGGGACCTTCGACTTCAACTCGGTGGAGGGCGGCGACACAATCCAAATCGGGGAGATCGACGTCGGCTTTGCCTGGTCTGACCATTCGGTCCCTACCGTGGCCTCGCGTTGGGAGGCCAACGGTCGGGTCTTTG
This sequence comes from Acidimicrobiia bacterium, assembly GCA_050997725.1. Classification (GTDB taxonomy): domain Bacteria; phylum Actinomycetota; class Acidimicrobiia; order Spongiisociales; family ZC4RG35; genus JACCTH01. The sequence goes on along the minus strand of JBPCQV010000184.1, from coordinate 2,027 downwards.
CCTACAGCGCCGACACTGGGCCGGGCGGGGATTGGGACAAGATTGCCGCCGAGGCCGACCTCTTCTTGTGCGAAGCCAGCTACCAGGGTGACATGGCCGATTTCGCCTATCAACATCATCTGACCGCGTCCCTTGCCGGAGCCATCGCTCGCCGGCAGGGCGCGAAGAAACTGATGCTGACTCATATTCCTCCGCACCTTGACCCCACGCTCTCAGTGAACGAAGCGGAAACGTCTTTTGATCGACCCGTCCACCTCGCCGTACCCGGCCTGACGAGGAAAATCTGACCGTGCCTCGCACTCGACCCTTCGACGAGATCCGTCCGCTCCGGATGCACCTGGGGTTCACCGATATGACCCCGGGGTCGGTACTCATCGAGATGGGACGAACGAGAGTCCTCTGCACCGCCGTGATCGAAAAGGACGTTCCTCGCTGGCTCCGGGATAGCGGCAAGGGCTGGGTCACCGCCGAGTATGGGATGCTTCCCGGGTCTTCGGCCGAGCGAATTGGACGCGATCAGTATCAAAAGGGTCGCGCGCTCGAGATCTCCCGCCTGATCGGGCGAGCGTTGCGTTCGGTTGTCGACCTCCCGGCGATGGGGGAGATGATGGTGCGGGTCGATTGCGACGTAATCCAGGCCGACGGCGGAACCCGCACCGCCGCCATCACCGGCGCCTGGGTGGCGCTCCATCAAGCCTTCAGCGAAGTGATCGAAACCGGCCGGCTGGCGCGGAATCCGCTGATCGATCACGTGGCGGCGATCTCAGTGGGACTCGTCGATGGCGAGCTGCTGCTCGACCTCGAATACGAGGACGATGCCCGCGCGGAGGTTGACTTCAATGTGGTGATGTCCGGTCGCAAACTGCTGGTGGAAGTTCAGGGCTCGGCTGAAGGTGCGCCCTACACCCGTGAAGATCTGGACCGGATCCTCGACCTCGCCACGATCGGTATCGACGAGCTGCTAGGTGCCCAGAAGCAGGCAGTGGCTCAATTGTGATGGAACAGTGATCGAGCGGCTCGTTGTCGCTTCGAAAAACTCCGACAAGATCGCCGAGATCGAGGCCGTCCTTGTTGCCAGCGGAGCCACCGGCGAGATCGTGCGCGGGCTCGACTGGCCCGACGTCGACGAAACGGAGGACACCCTGGAGGGCAACGCGCTCCTCAAGGCGCGAGCAGTGCACCGGGCCACCGGCCTGCCCGCCCTGGCCGACGACACCGGCCTGTTCGTCGACGCCCTCGGCGGGCTGCCCGGCGTGATCACCGCCCGATTCGCCGGGCCGAGGGCGACCTACGACGACAACGTCAAGCTGCTGCTCGCGACTTTGGGCGATCAGTTCGACCGCACTGCCACATTTCGCAGCGTCGTCGCGTTGGTAGGCAGCGGCGAGGACCTGGTCGCAGAGGGAGAGCTGAAAGGAGTCATCATCAATGCACCACGAGGTGACAACGGCTTTGGATACGACCCGGTCTTCGAGGTCGACGGCAGCACCCTCGCCGAGCTGTCCGATGAGGAGAAAAACCAGATCTCGCACCGAGCGCGAGCACTCCAGGCGCTGGTTGAGATGCTTTAGCCCTTCGTGGCGCCGGCGGTGAGAGCGCCGATGATCTGCTTCTGGGCGATGAGGAAGACCGCCACGATCGGCAGAGCTCCCAACAACGCGGTGGCGGCAAGCAAACCCCATTTGGCGTTGTAGCCCTCACCCATGAATGCCTGCAAGCCCACCGGCAGGGTGAATTGCTCGGTTCCCTGCAAAAGGAAGGAAGCGAGGATGAACTCGTTGAAGATCGCGACGAAGCTGATGATGAAGATCACTGCGAGCATCGGCCGGGCCAACGGGAGGATGATCTTGGAGAAGATGCCAAACTCGCTCGCACCATCGATCACCGCGGCCTCGTCGAGCGAGGCCGGGATCGAGTCCAAGTAACCCTTGATCAGGAAGGCGTTGAAGCCGGCAGCTCCTCCGAGATAAACCATTATCAGATAGAGGTGGGTGTTGAGCCCGATCGCCGGAACGATGTCTCCGAAC
>JBPCQV010000169.1:0-8087 GCA_050997725.1 Acidimicrobiia bacterium | reverse complement strand
GTCCTCAGCCTGGGTGGCGACTGCGGAGGTTACGCGCTATACGACGCTGCCGGAACCGCCCTGCCCACCCCGGATTGGGCAAGCCAATGCGGGCTCGGCGTCCAAAACGACATCGCCCTCGCCGATGGCTATCTGTTCACGCTTTCGGATATCGACTCCCAACGGCATCTCGTCCGGATCGACCTCGAGACCGGCGAGCAGGCCGCGACGCCGATCGTCGAGGGGTGGCAGGTCGAAGCCGAGGCAGCATCAAGAGTGGCTTATGGCGGCAACATCATTCGCGTGGGCGATTTCAGCGGAGACGAATTCGTGGAGACCGAGAGCTACCACGAAGGTTTCGGAACCTTTGCCTTCCTGCCCAGCCTGACGCTGGCGGCCAACGCCCGGCTTGGTTCGGGGATGAGTGAACTGCCCTGCACGGTGCTGGATGTCCCCAATCCAGAGCCGTCCGGCTTGCCCGCACTGGTCGAGGAAAAGTTCCAACAGGTATTCACCCTCGCCAAGACTTGCGACCTCGAGGCTCTGGCCGAGATCGTCCGCCGCGACGGAACAGCTATCTCGTTCGACGGAGTCGACGATCCCTTGGAACACTGGGTAGCAAGTGCACGTCATGGGTTTGACGTTATGTCGATGACCGTACGGATCCTCAATGCGCCGCCGGCGCTCGGGGACGAGATTTACGCCTGGCCGGGAGTCTTCGTCACCAACAGCGAGGAAGACTGGCAACAGCTGTCGGGAATCCTCAGCGCGGCCGAGTTCGAGCAGATGTACCAGCAGCGCGACGAGATCGGCTATCTCGGGCTGCGGATCGGCATCTACGAAGATGGACGCCTCGCCTACCTGATCGCCGGCGACTAATCCCTCTCCACAGACACGTCGCGGACCGTTGCTACGGGGCCCCCTCGTCCGCCTCCTTCGTCGGCGGCCACTCCCCCAACTTCCGTTGGGGGAGAGCACGGATCTCTCCCCTGGCGGAAGCCGGGGGAGTACCCGAGCGGAGCGAGGGGGAGGGGGCGCTATTGGAGACTTTGGCCACGGCAGCCCCCTCAACTTCCGTTGGGGGAAAGATGCGTGATAGAAACAAAAAGTGCGCGGCAACTATCGGGTGATTTATCTCGGGATCGGGTTGGTCGTGGTGGCGGTCGTGGCGCTGGCGGTCGCCTTCGGCGGAGGCAACGAGCCAGCGCCGCTGCCGGCCCCGATCGAGTCGCTGACCCCCCACCCGGGCGACCGCGCCTTAGCTCAAGCCATCCTCGAAGTTGATCTCGAAGCGGGCTATCGCGCCGCGATCTATCTGGACGGATACCTGCTGCCGGAGAACGAGGTCGTCTTCGTCGAGCCGACCGGGGTCCACCGCTGGCAGCCGAGCCCGCTAAGTGTCGTCGTCCCGGAGTGGACTCCCGGCGACCATGAAGTCAGGATCGTGTGGGATTCGCTCGGCGGCTTGCCAAGCCCCGGCGAGTTCACTTGGACTTTCCGCATCCAATAGGACCGTCCGCAGATTGGCAAAAACCAACTCGAGGTCGTCGAGGCGCACGCTTTCCTCTTTTTTGTGGGCCAGGCCCGTCTCCCCCGGCCCGTAGTTGACGGCGGGGATTCCATGGGCTCCCAAACGCGCGACATCGGTCCACCCCTGTTTGGCAGCCCGCGGCGCCGCCGAGACCGAAAGCAACCGGTTGAGGATCGGGTGATTTACGTCGATCGGCCCGGCCGGAGCCGCGTCGGCGATGACAAACTCGTCGACCCCTTCGCAAACCTGGCGAAGCCGGTCGGTCGCCTCCTCAATAGAGCGATTGGGGGCGAACCGATAGTTGACGTTGAGCTCGAAGCGGTCAGGGATGATGTTGTTGGCGATCCCCCCCATGGCGCGCGTGACCGAGATCACTTCCCGATAGATGAGCCCATCGATCTCCACGGGCTCGGGTTCAAGGTCATGCATCGCTGCTAACCAACTCCCGGCCTGGGTGATCGCATTCCTTCCCAACCAAGGTCGGGCCGAATGGGCCGAAACCCCGTCAAACGCCACCCGCGCATTGAGCAGGCCGTTGCAACCGATCTGCACTTCGGCATCGCTCGGCTCGAGCACAATCGCAAACTCGGCGTCGCTCAGCCAAGGAGCCCGAGTGAGGACCGCCTCCAACTCGTTGCCAGCAGCCGGCCCTTCCTCACCGGCATAAAAGACGCCAATGAGATCGCGGTCGCGCAGGCGCACCTCGCGATCTTCGAGCAGGTGCAGCATCACCGCCACCCCGCTTTTCATGTCGGTGGCGCCCAACCCATGAAGCCGCCCATCCTCGATGTAAGACGGAGACTGGCCCTGAGAGGGCACCGTGTCGATATGGCCGACCAACAGAATCGGAGCTTCGCCGTCGCGGGGCCCGACGACGAGCGAGTTGCCCACGCGATCGACCGACTCCCGACCGAAGGTCTGATAAAGCCGCGCCGCGATCTCAGTGCAGAGCCGTCCTTCATCTCCGGTCTCAGAAGAGGTGTCGACCAGCCAGGTCAAAGTCTCAACCAGATTCATATGTTGACCTCCATCTCGCGGAGAAACTCATTGAGCGCAGTCTTATCGTCGGTGGCGGCGGTTCGCCGACCAATGATCAGCGCGCAGGACAACTGATAATTACCGGCGGGAAAATCCTTGGGTCTGGTCCCGGGCACGACCACCGAACGAGCCGGCACTCGACCTCGATGCTCGACCGGCTCAGGGCCGGTCACGTCGATAATCGGCGTGTTGGCGGCGATGACAGTATTCGCACCCAGCACTGCTCCCTCCTCGATCACCGCTCCCTCCACGATGATGGAACGAGAACCGATGAACGCGTGATCCTCGACGATCACCGGCCGCGCCCCGGGAGGTTCAAGGACGCCACCGATGCCGACGCCTCCACTCAAATGAACGTTGCGGCCAATCTGGGCGCACGACCCCACGGTCGCCCAGGTGTCGACCAAGGTCCCCGAACCAACGTAGGCGCCGATGTTGACGTAGCCAGGCATGACAATCACTCCCGGCTCGCAAAACGCCCCGTAGCGAATTGCACCGGGGGGGACGAGACGAACTTTCTGGCGAGCAAGGTTCGTCTTGAGAGGGATCTTGTCGTGGAACTCATAGGGACCAACATTGATGGTTTCCATGTTGCGAAGCCGGAAGTAAAGGAGAATCGCCTGTTTGAGCCAAGTATTTACCTGCCATTCGCCATCGATCTTCTCGGCCACCCGGTAGCGACCCGAATCGAGCCCGGCAATCGCTTCCTCGACCGCGGCGGACGCGTCTCCCAACTCGACCTCGCCGGCGAAAGCTTTCTCGATCAGTTGGCGAGGCATTTGCTCAGTCTTGCCGCGGCCTCATCGCATTCGTCAACGGTCGGCACCAGGGCAAGGCGCACATAGCCCTCGCCGCCGGGGCCAAAGGCTCGGCCCGGTGTCAGGAGGATGTTTTCTTCGAGCAACTGGTTGGCGATCTCGACGTCGTCGGGAACGGCTACCCACAGATAGATCCCTGCCACCGAGCCCACGACCGTCATACCCGAGGCTTCGAATGCCTTGCGGAGGATCGCCCGTTTCTGGCGAAAGATCTCCCTTCGCTCGACGACATGGTCGTCGTCATTCCAGGCGGCGATGGCAGCCCGCTGCACGAACTCGGCGGACGCGGTTCCCGTGTAGCCGCGGAGGCGTTTGAGGCAACGGATCGCTTCGGCGTCGCCGACGATCACTCCCGAGCGGTAGCCGGTCATCCCCGAGCGCTTGGAGAGGGAGAGAAAGGAGAGCGCTCCGGCCGAGGTCGGGCCGGCGACTTCCAATATCGAGGTGGGCGGATCGTTCTCGTAAAGGTCGGCGTAGCACTCGTCGGAGCAGAGCCAGGCCTCGCCCTGGCGAGCGGCGGCCATGAGCTCCTCGAGCTCTGACCGGGAGGTGACCGAGCCCGCCGGGTTGTGCGGCGAGCAGACCCAAACCATCGCTGCTCGCGCCCATTCGTCCTCGGCCAGGTCGCCGGCCCGAAACACAAAGTCAGCTCCGAGCCGGACCGGGCGGGGCTCGGCACCGGCCAGCACGGCTCCTTTCTCATAGATCGGATACCCGGGTGTCGGCCAGGCGACGAGATCGCCGCGGTGGCGGTCGACGAAGGCGAGCGCGGACGAGAAGATCGCTTCCTTCGCTCCGGATGTGGGCAGGACTTGGGTTTCGGGGTCGACCTCGACTCCAAAACGCCGCTTGACATATTCGGCCACGGCCTCGCGCAGTTCCGGTAGCCCCGGCGTGGTCGGGTATTGCGAAACCGACGGCACTGCGCGACGCAGCGCCTCCGGAATGAAAGGCGGCGTCGGTTCGAGCGGATCACCGATCGAGAAATCGAGCACCCGCTCCCCGGCTGCCCGTCGCGTCCTCGCCAACTCCTGCAGGAGCCCGATCTGGTTCGGGGCCAGAGCCAGCAGCACCGGGTTGACTTTCATTGGCCTTGTCCTTCGTCGACCGCGAGATCGCAGGCGATGCCCGCCTCGGGACCGAGCTGGGCGAACTCTCCCCAGAACGAACGCGCCGCCTCGAGGTCAAACGCCGCCAGCCGGGCGAGCTTTCCCCACGCCACCAGAGCCAAAGGTTCCTCCATCAAGGAGAATGGCATCACGATCACGTGAGTGCTTAGTTGGCGGGCCAACTCCTCGAGCTCGTTTCGTTGCGCCTCCTCGAGCAAGTCAGCTCGGTAGTAGAAGATGACCGCGCCGTGCTCGAGAGCATGGATGTTGAAGATCTCGGGCACCTCCTGGCGGTAAACCCCGCAGGGAGTCGGCGAGGGGGCATGGGTCCCAGAGGCGGCCGGAACCGAGCTGTACTCCGGAGGCTCGAGCGTTCCATCCACGAATGCTTGCACGGCCTCTTGGCTCAAGTGCTCCTCTCCGAGATCCTCCGGCTCGATGAGCTCGTACTCGCCGGTAGCAGCCGCCCCACAGGCCACCACGAGTACCGCCGCCACCCACGTCTTGGTCAGCTTTCTATTCGAGCGCACTCGGACCGTCCGTGAGCAGGCGTTGGAAACGGGGCTCGTCGATGACCAGCACGCCTGCTTCCTCGGCTTTTTGAACTTTGCTCGCCCCCGGGTTCTCGCCCGCCACGAGGGCGGAGGTTTTGCGAGAGACGCTGCCCGCGGCTTTTCCGCCGCGGGCGACGACGGCGGCCTCCGCTTCCTCACGGGTCAGACCGGCCAGCGTGCCGGTGACGACGATCGTGATACCGGCCAATACGTCTGAAACCGAGTCGCTCTCGCCTTCGTCATCGGCCACACTGACTCCGGCCGCCGAGAGCTTTCCAACGAGGGCAATGTTGTCAGGGTCGATCGACCAGGCGCGGACTGAATTGGCGATCACCTGCCCGAGCCCACCCACCGAAGCGATCTCCTCGGCGGTAGCCGCCATCAGGCGCGGCAGGCTGCCGAAACGCCGGGAGAGCTGGCGGGCGGCGATGCCGCCGACGTGACGAATTCCGAGAGCTACCAAGACCCGCGCCAGCGGCCGGTCACGGGCGCCGTCGATCCCGTTCAGCAGGTTGCGGACCGAGATCTCACCCCAACCCTCGAAACCGAGGAGCTGATCGGGCTGCAATAGAAACAGATCGGCCGGGTCCTTGATCAACCCTTCGCGCAAGAAAAGGTCGATCGTCTTGTAGCCCATCCCTTCGATGTCCATCGCCCCCCGGGAAGCGAAATGGAAGAGCCATTCCCGCACCCGCGACGGACACTCGAAGCCACCGGTACAGCGAGCCACCTTCTCTCCCGGCGGGCGCACGATCGGGTGTCCGCAAAACGGGCATTCGGCCGGCATCGACCACGGCTGCTCGGCTCCGCCCCGGACGGAGACGACGGGGCCCACCACCTCGGGGATAACGTCGCCCGCCCGCCGGACGATCACCTTGTCCCCCACCCGTACGTCTTTGCGTTGCAACTCGTCCTCGTTGTGCAGGGTGGCGTAGGTGACGGTGGCTCCCCCGACCTGCACCGGCTCTAAGACCGCAAAGGGAGTGGCGGCCCCGGTGCGACCAATGTTGATCTGGATGTCACGGAGCATCGTGACCTGCTCCTCAGGCGGAAACTTGAAGGCCACCGCCCACCGGGGGGCATGCGACGTGTAGCCGAGCTCTTGTTGCTCGGCGAGGTCATCAACCTTGATCACTACCCCGTCGGTCTGATACTCGTGCTGGTGACGGTCGCTCTCCGCGCCGGCGATGTATTTCTTCACGGCTTCGAGGTCGGCCACCTGCGCCGAAGCCGGGTTCACCCGCAACCCCAGGCCCGATAGATAAGCCATTTGCTCGGAATGGTGTTTGAGCGGCGGGCCGCCCTCGATCAGCCCCACTTGGTATACCCAGATGCCGAGATCGCGCCCTGAGGTCACCGACGCGTCCTTCTGCCGCACCGAGCCGGCGGCGGCGTTCCGGGGATTGGAGAAAAGCCTGGCCCCGGCTTCGCCCTGCTTGCGATTGAGCTCCTCGAAGGCGGGATAAGGCAGGTACACCTCGCCTCTCACCTCGAGAAGCATCGGCGGGTCGCCGAGCAGTCGTAACGGGATCGATTTGAGGGTGCGGAGGTTGGTGGTGATGTCCTCCCCGGTGGTGCCGTCGCCACGGGTGGCGGCCCGCGCCAACCTGCCCTGCTCGTAGGTGAGAACGACCGCGAGACCGTCGATCTTGAGCTCGCAGGAGAAGACGCCGGGAGGGCACCCGAGGATGCGTTCCATCCGTGCTTCCCATCCGTCGAGCTCGGCCTCCGCCTCGACGTTGTCGAGCGAGAACAGGGGTCGCAGATGGCGAACTGGCGCGAAAAGATCGCCTAGCGGCCCGCCAACTCTTTGCGTGGGTGAGTCCGGCGTAATCAGCAACGGGTTGGCTTCTTCGAGGGCGACCAACTCGCGCAGCAGCTGGTCATAGTCGTAATCGGAGATCTCGGGCTCGTCGAGGACGTGATATCGGTAGCCGTGGTAGCGAAGCTGCTGACGCAGCTCCTCGATCCGATCGGTCGGCTCGCTCATGCGGCGCGTTCGGTGGCGGCGATAACGCCGCTGCCTAGCACTCGGTCCCCTTGATAGAGAGCTGCGGTCTGCCCGGCCGCGATCCCGAATTGCGGTCGCTCGAATGCCACCACTCCTGGGTTCCACCTACTCGGAACCGCCTGCCCATGCGACCGGTACTGCACCTCGACGGGCGCGTCGTCGGTCAGCGGAGGTCCGGTCCAAGTGAGTTGATCGAGCACCAATCGGTCGACTTGAAGACGAGCGCGGTCGCCGAGGATCACGGCCCGGTCGCGGGACCTGATCTCGACCACGTACCGCGGCTCGCCAACCGCGATCCCGAGACCATGCCGCTGGCCGATAGTGAACCCAGCCACCCCTTGATGGCGCCCGATCGGGTTCTCGCCGTCGATGATCGGACCGGGCGCCACCGAGGCGGGATCGTGGCGCCGCAAGAAGTCCCGATAGTTGCCAGCGCCGACAAAGCAGATGTCCTGGCTGTCCGCTTTGTGAGCAGTTCGCAGGCGGAGCATTTCCGCAACGACCCGCGTCTCGGTCTTCGTCATCTCACCGACCGGGAACCTGACGCGGGAAAGCGTTTCGGGTCCGAGCATCGACAACACATACGACTGGTCCTTTTGCCGATCGAGTCCGCGCCATAGCTCCGGCGTTTTGCCCGATCTAACCCGCGCGTAGTGGCCGGTCACCAGCAAATCGCAGCCAAAGGCTTGCGACTGCTCGAGCAGCTGGTTGAACTTGACAGTCCGATTGCATTCCACACAGGGATTAGGGGTCCAACCGTGGCGGTAGTCGGAAACAAATCGCTCGACCACTCCGTGCCGGAAGTGGTCGGTGTAGTCGAGGACGTAATAAGGGATGTCTAGCTGGGCCGCGACCCGGCGGGCATCCTCAGAATCGGCCAGGGTGCAACAGCCGGCGGTCGGCATCTCGCCCTGCGGCCCCTCCCAGAGCTTCAGCGTTACCCCAATCACCTCGTGGCCTTCCTCGCGCATCAGCGCCGCGGCCACCGAGGAATCGACGCCGCCCGACATCGCCACCAAGACTCTCATCGCCCTTCCTCCAACGCCG
>JBPCQV010000115.1:0-6980 GCA_050997725.1 Acidimicrobiia bacterium | reverse complement strand
GCGGCGGCCAAGCGACGGGTCGGTCGATTCACGCCGGCTCCTCGTGGCTGATCCGAGCCAAAAGCCCAAGCAGAAGGAAGTTGCCGACAAGCGACGAGCCGCCGTACGACATGAAGGGGAGGGTGATCCCAGTGAGCGGGACCAGGCGCAGCACCCCGCCAATAATGAGAAACGCCTGCAGCCCGAGGACCCAGGTGAGCCCGGCGGCGGTGAGCTTGCGGAAGCGATCCCGGCAACGCAAGGCAATTCCGAAACCAACCCCGATCAGCAGCGCAAATCCGGCCAGGATCGCCAGCGACCCGGCAAAGCCGAGCTCTTCGGCCACGGCGGCATAGATGAAGTCGGTGGCAGCATTGGGGATGAGGTCGGGCCGGCCGAGACCAATCCCCGATCCCGCCAAGCTCCCGGTTCCCATCCCGAACCAGGCCTGGGCAACCTGATAGCCGGCGTCTTCGAAGTTCTGGAAGGGTTGGATCCAAGCGAGGAATCGGCGCTCGACGTGGTCAAAAAGGCGATAGGCCCCGTAACCGGCCGAGGCGGTGAGCACCCCTCCGATCAGCAGATAGGTGGGCCGCCCGGTGGCGGTGTAGATCATCCCGATGAACGCCCCGAAGAGAAGGGCGGAGGCCCCGAGGTCGCGTTGGACCACGAGCACGACCAGGCTGACTGCCCAAACGGCGACCACCGGAAAGAGCTGGCGAGGTTCGGGGAACTTGAACGGTCCGAGTTGGCGCGGCCGTTCGGCGAGGGCCGACTGGCGTTCGGCCAGGTAGCCGGCCAGGAAGAGGACCATCAACAGCTTGACGATCTCGCCGGGTTGGAATCGAATCTCGGTGATACCGAGATCGACCACCAGCCACAGCCGGGAGCCGTTGACCTCGAGCCCGCGCACCGGGAGCGGCCCGGTGCTGGGGAGCAGGGGAAGGAGAAGGAGGATCATCCCGGTTAGTAGATAGAGATAGCGGTAGCGGCGAATGGCCGCGGTCCCCCGATGGTGGAGGAAGAAGAGCAACGCCACCGTCATGCCGGCGGCAATCAGCAGCCACCATTGTTGGAGCCCCGCCCGGACGGGATCGAGGCGGTGGATCTCGGCCAGACTGATCGCGGTGAGCAGAGCGGCGGGCGGGAGAATCACAGTCGAGGCCGAAGGCGCCCACCGCCTGATCGCCATGTGCACAGTGCCGAACGCAGCGACCATGACGGCAAAGGTCAGGCCGATGCGGGAGTCGATGGTTTGACCGCCGGCGAGGATCACCAGGGTCACACCGAAGGCGGCCACTCCGGCGGCCGCGACCAGCATGCCGCTTTCGGCGGTCCTCGTCATGGTTCGACCGCTATTACCAGCACGGTGATGTTGTCGTGGCCGCCGGCGCGGTTGGCTGCCTCCACCAAGTTCCAAGCCACTTCCTCGGGAGGGCCGTGGCTGAGGAGATGGGCGATAGCCGGATCGTCGAGCATGTTGGTGAGACCGTCCGAGCAGACGAGAAGCCGGTCGCCAGCCGCCAGCTGGAGGTCGGTCCGGTCAACCTCGATATCGGGGGTCAGGCCGAGGACTCGAGTGAGCATGCTCCGTTGGGGATGGTTGGCGATGTCGGCTTCGGTGATATGTCCGGCAGCGAGTTGTTCGGCTACCACCGTGTGGTCGTCGGTAAGCTGGGCGAGCTTGCCGGAATGCCAGAGGTAGGCGCGGCTGTCGCCGACATGAGCGAGGTGAGCGGTGCCTTCGCTCAAGAGCTCGACCATGGTCAGAGTGGTGCCCATCCCGGCGAGCGCCGGTTCTGCAAGCGAGCGCTCGAAGATCCCGGAGTTCGCCCGGTCGAACCTTTCCGCGACGCTGCCTTCGCCGCTGCTGGCGGTATCGATGGCGACATTCGAAGCGACCTCTCCTCCCACCGCGCCGCCCATCCCGTCGGCGACCATCACCACGAGCGGCCCACTGCTGCGGCCCGAGGTGGTGGGCCAGTGCGAGTCTTCGTTGTTGTTGCGCATGCGGCCGCGATGGGTGGCGGCGGCATATAGGTAGTTCACCGGACCTCCATGACCGTCTTGCCCACCTGGAGCGCATCACCTCGCCGCAAGTTGGTCGGGGTGGTAATGCGCCGACCGTTGACGTAGGTGCCGTTGGTGCTGCCGAGGTCGGACACCGTCAGGCTGCCGTCCTGGTTGACCAAACGAAAATGGAATTCAGAAGCGTAAGGATCGTCGATTTGAACATCCGATTGATCGCTGCGCCCAACCACCGTTGCCCCGTTGACGGCAAAGGTCATGCCCGACTGGGTATCGGAGCGAACCACCGCGATCTGCTTTCCGGTCTTGCGGCTGCCCCGATTCTGGCCGAAGCCGAGATGCCGGCTGATCGCTCGTGCGACCTGCCATATGAAGAGATAGATGAGCGCCAAGAAGATCAGGCGGAGGATGGTGAGGATCAGTTCCGGCATGGAGTCAGACGCAGTGAGTGGCTGCCGAGATTCAGGGTGGTGAGAGTGTTGGCCGGCACCGGGGCCGTCCCCACCCGCTGGCCGTCGACCCAGGTGCCGTTGGAGGATCCGAGGTCGGCGACGTAAGTCTGGCCATCTTGTCGAAAGATCAGGGCGTGGGTTCGGCTCACTTCCGGATAGTCGATGACCACGTCGGCCTCGAGCGAGCGTCCGATGATGGCCCGGTTGTGGTTGATCAGCGCTACCCGACCCTCTTCATCGGTCAGTTGAGCCCAACAGAGGATCGGTCCGACCTCGACGGAGGCGGCGCTGCTCACCGCGCCGATCGTTACGGATTCGTCGGTGCGGAGCTCGATCACCACGGGGCCTTGCAATCGCCAACCCCGCTCGGCGGCCAGCTCGTCAAACGCTAGTTGGAGGCGGCGGGCGAGGGGCGCGGGGTCGCCATCGAGGTTCTCGGGGTTGATGAGCAGGCTGTAACGGTTGGCCGTGGCCGGGCCGGCCGCCGTGTTGAACTCGGCGAGCTCGGCTTCGCGAGCGACGCGGGCGGCCAGCTCCGAAACATGGAGCCCACCGCGAAAGATCTTGCCGGCGAGATGGTCGAGGGCGTCCTCCAACCGCCGCTCCAGCTGGCGGGCAAGCTTCATGGTGAACAGACGCTAATTGCGAACCCTGGGTTCGTATGCCGCGAAAGCGCGGATAACGGCCCAGAGAACGAAGGAAACGCGGCTTCCTATGTACGCTTTCGGTGCCCACTCGGGCGAGTGGCGGAATTGGCAGACGCGTTGAGGGCTTGCCAGGTTCCTGTGTACGCTCCCTGTGCCTGCGGGCGAGTGGCGGAATTGGCAGACGCGCAGGATTCAGGTTCCTGTGTCCGCAAGGACGTGGGGGTTCAAGTCCCCCTTCGCCCACTTCGATTGGCGCGCAGCGATCAGCCGAGACGATCGAGCACGTCGTTGGCGACCGTAACGCAGTCCTCCTGGCTGCCCGGCACGCCCCCCTGCACCACCTGCACCTGGATCGCATCGGCTCCGTCCGCAATGAAGAGCGCACCCACGCTCGGGCTGTAGAAGGCCCGGTCACCTAAGCCCGCGACTGGCACGCTGCCCGCCTCGCTACCGGCTTCGTCGACGAGGGAAGCGCCGTCGGCGAACACGTTCGCACTCACATAGAAAAAATCCTCGGGATTGTCGGTTCGGTCGGCGCCCTTGAGGCAGCCGAAGGTCCCTCCCGCCTCGTCATGTGGCTCCCGCCGTGTGATCTCAACGCCGAGCACCTCGGCCACTACCTCGTCGGACACGATGTCGCAGGCATCGTCGCCGGCCGTCTCCCCAGACGGAGCATCAGTGGTCGCCACCGTCGTCGCGGTGACCGCCGCCGAGCCGACGTTCGCGCTAGTGGGAACTGCCTCGGGCGCTCCACCGGACCCGCAGCCCGCGATCAGGACAGCGATGACGAGCGCGACCATGACCGATTTGCGTACGCTCTGGACGGGTCTGGAGGCGTCAGCCACGGCTGCCAACGCTAGCGCCCGCGGCCTCGAAGGGGGTGGGCCGAGGATGTCCAGGCCACCATGCTCGCGGGCCTCCCGACGATCCGGGCGACGCCTCGACGCGGTCATCGCTGCCTTCACCAGCCTGATCGCCGATACCGAAGCGCAGCAACGCACGATGCTGCGGCTCTCGCTTGAACCGGACGCCGGGGAGCGCGCACCCGGGCTCCTGCGACAAAGGACGCGGCATCGGTTGAATCGAAGAAGCGCTCGCCCCCCTTCGAGCCCAGATGCCCGAACCCGACCTGCGAAGGCTGATCCTCGCCGTGCGAAGCGCCACCGGAATCGAAGCTCGGGTTTGGCTGACTGATGTCCGGTCTGTCAAGCGACCAATCAACGGAACTCATGCGTTTGTCGGCGCGAGCGCTGTATCGAGCGGCAGTGGCTGAGTTTTCGTAAAAGCGCGAAGCGCTCGCACGCCGGCCAGGTCCGCCTGTCAGACAGGCAGCAGCGGGATCGTGGCGCCGAGGGCGTCGACGATCGAACGGAGGTCGTCGTCGTCGGAGGTGACGATTCCAAATCGCCGCCTGTGGGCGATAACGACGATATGCACGTCGACGACGTCGTTCACTGCCGCCTTGCCGGCCACCCTCCCCACTTCGTGGGCATCCTCCGGTCGGAACGGCTCCACGTGGCAGCCGCGCAGGAACCGCCGTAGCTGCGCCTGTTGTCCCGAGCGACTGACCTGGGCTAGCACCGGCGCCGTCGTCACCGGCACGATGCCGAGCTCAAGGCGAGCCCGATGATTGGCCCACAGGCCGCGTTCGGAGCGATCCGCAGCGACGAGGGCGCCGGCGTCGTAGACGACGGTCAGGCGGAGCGCGGCGCGGACCGAGGCGTCCGGCGACCGGTCTGGGCACTCACCCGTTGGCGGGCAGCGGCCATCTCGGCGTCGGTGAGGGCGCCGTGCTCGGCCTCCCACTCAGCCAAGGCCGCGAGGCCATCGCGGACCAGCAGCGCGCGTCGAGCCGCTCTCGTCATCCAGGCGGACACGCTGACTCCTTCGTCGGCTGCTGCGTCGATCACTTGCGCGTAAACCTCGGGGTCGACTGTGATCGCCAGCTTCGGTGACGGCTTCCCACGAGGCACCACGAAACCCTACCACCGTGGTAGGAGATTTGCCTCAGCGATCTAAGGGGTAGTCGTTTATCCCAAATCGGCCCCACTGAGGTGTCGATTTGGTAGCGAAAACGGGGTCCGTAGCATTCGCGCTGTGACCGTAAGACCAGCCGGGCTGATGCTCGAGCGCCCCACCAGCCGGCGCCGCTGGCGTTGGTGGGCCTTGGGTTTGACGGTCATGATCCTTGCGGCGTTGGCTCTTGCCCGAATCAACGCCCAGGCATCGGCGGCTGTCAACTACCTGGATGGAATGCGACGATCGGCCGAAGGCCTGGTCACCGCTTCCTCGACGTTCTCCGGTCTCGACCAAAACGTCGTCGACTTGGACCGAATCGAGTTCGAGACCGCCACCACGGCCGTGCTCGAGGCCCTGGCCGAAGGCTCCGAGGCGGTATTCGAGCCACCGGAAACGAGCTCTCTCATCGGGGCCGCGTCCCTCATGCGTCTGGCCCTAGCGACTTGGGAGAGCGGAGTGGCGACCTTTCGTGAGGGAGTCCTCGGCCTTGCCGACCAGGCAGAGTCGGGGGAGGAGCAGATCTACGCCGGTTTGCAGTTGGTGTCGGCCGGCGACGAGATCTATTCCGAAGTTCTCAAGGAGCTCGACCGCGAGGACGTCCCCGATCCCATCACCTCGATGCCGGTCCTGAGTTTTCAATCGTCGACCCGTACCCCGGTCGCCGCCGCTCGCATCTTTGCCTCGGCGGCGAGTGCCGACAACTCCTTGTTTGTGCTGCGGGCCGATCTGGCAGTGAGCCAAGTGAGCTCGCAGCCGGTTTGGGTAACTGACCCCGATGGCGATTTGGTCATTTCGGCGGTGGAATCGATCGTGTTTGACGTAGTTGTCGCCAACCTCGGCAACACTCAGGCTCCCGCGCAGATGCTCTTTCTGAACATGGCGCCCGCCGACGGCGAGGAGATTGCTCAAACGATCGAAGTCCCCCCCCTCGAGGCTGGAGCCGAAACCACGGTGTCGTTCCCCGCGTTGGCCGTCGCCCCGGGCTTCTCCTACAACCTTTCGGTTTCTCTTCAGCTCATCAGCCCCGACGGGAATGCCGACAACGACGGTCTGGCGGTGTCCTTCTTCGTAAACGAGCCGACGGGCTAGCCGACCGGCTTTACCATTTCGAATCGATGATCGACCACAGCATTCTGCGCGCCGACCCCGACCGGCTTCGAACCTCGCTGCGCCGCCGAGGCCTCGAGGTGGACGTCGACCATCTGATCGGGCTCGACCAGAGCCTGCGCCGGGTCCGTCAACAGGCGGAGGAGACCCGAGCCGCCCAAAAGGAAGCAGGGCGAGAGATTGCCCGCCTCACCGGCCCCGAGAAGGAAGCCGCCATTGCTCGCACGGGCGAGCTCGCTGATCAGTACAAAAAGCACGAAGCCGAAGCGGAAGACCTCCGCCAGAGCTTCGACGAGCTTTGGGCGACCGTGCCCAACTTGGTTGACGAAAGCGCCGCCGACGGTTTCACCGACGCCGACAACTTCGAGGTGAAGCGGGTTGGCGAGCCTCCCGCCTTCGGGTTCTCCCAACTCGACTTCACCATCCTCGGACGCAAGCTCGACATCATCGACATGGACCGGGGTTCAAAAGTCTCGGGGAGCCGCTTCGGCTACCTCAAGGGTCGTGGGGTGTTGCTCGAGTTTGCGCTAGTTCGCTACGTCTTGGACAAACTGGTGGCCGCCGGCCTCACCCCGATGGTGCCGCCGGTTCTCGTGCGCGAGCAAGCTCTCTACGGAACCGGGTTCTTCCCCGGCGATCGCGAGCAGGTCTATTCGATCCCCGAGGACGAACTTTTCCTGGTGGGCACCTCCGAGGTTTCATTGGCGGCCTATCACCTCGATGAGATCTTCGAAGCCGACGATCTCCC
>JBPCQV010000005.1:0-3092 GCA_050997725.1 Acidimicrobiia bacterium | reverse complement strand
CTTCCGCTCCGCGATGGTGGCCCGCACCGCCGAGCTGAAAACCTCGGCCCCGCCGCCGGGCAGGCTGGTGAGGCCCGCCTCCTTCATCGCGACCAGCACTTCCCGCTCGGAGATCTTTTCGATCCGTGCGAGGTGGGCGATTTCGACTGCGGTGAGCGCCTTGATGTGGACCTGCGGGTGCCTTTCCTTCAGCCCCCGGATCATATCGGTGTAGTAGCTCAGGCGAAGTTTGGGGTGCAGTCCGCCCACGATGTGGAATTCCCGTGTGGGCATCCCGGTAGCCTGTGCCGCCTCGTGGAACACCTCTTCCAGGGACCGGGTATAGGCGCCTTCCTCCTTCGGCATCCGCGCGAAGGAGCAGAAGGTGCAGGTGTTCCGGAGGATGCAGACATTGGTGGGGTTGATGTGCTGGTTGGCCGAGAAGAAGACCCGATCGCCGTTCCGGGAGCGGTTGGCGTGGTCGGCCATGGTCCCCAGGCCAAGGAGATCGGACGTGGCGTAGAGCAGCAAGGCTTCCGCCGCGTCGAGCCGGGCGCCCCGGCTCACCTTCTCGGCAACGGGACGTAGCAGAGGATCACGAAGCCGTGCCAGATCGATCCCGCCAGACATCGTATCTCCTTGAAATGTCGAAGGTAACGGAATTGAGAAATTTAAACCCGTACCGAATGCCCCACCACCCACTGCAGCGGGAGGGCCACGAACCCGTTCGGCGCTGCACTGGGCACCGATTGGATCACACTCAAATTAGAAACGGGGGAGGTCACGCTTCAACTTCAGGGGCTCGTCCAACGCCGCTGGCCGGGAAGGATGGTCCGAGCTAGGCCTCCCAACGGCGCACGGCGAGCGTCACGTTGTGGCCGCCGAAACCGAAGGAATTCGAGAGGGCCACGTCCACCTTGCGCTCGACCTTGCGGTTGGGAGCCGAGTCGAGGTCACACCGGGGATCGGGATTAAACTGGTTGATCGTTGGCGGAATCACGCCGCAAGTTGCCGATAGCAGGCAGGCCGCGAACTCGAGCGCGCCGGCGGCGCCGAGCAGGTGGCCGGTCATGGATTTGGTGGATCCGAACACGAGCTTTCGCGCCTGCTCGCCGAAGACCGCCTTGACCGCCTCGGTCTCTGCGATGTCGCCCTGGGGTGTCGAGGTGCCGTGGGCATTGATGTAACCCACGTCCCTGAGATCGATCCTGCCGTCTTCGAGGCAACTGCGCATGGCCTGCTGCGCACCCTCGCCGTTCTCGGCCGGTGAGGTGATGTGGTAGGCATCGGCGCTGGCTCCATAGCCAATCACCTCGCCCAGAATCTGAGCCCCGCGGCGCTCGGCGTGCTCCAAGCTCTCCAGTATCACTACGGCCCCCCCATCGCCGAGGACGAAGCCGTCCCGGTCCCGATCAAACGGCCGGCTAGCCGTTTCCGGCGAGTCATTCCGAGACGAGAGAGCCTTCATGTTGGCAAAGGCGGCGACCGTGAGGCCGGTGATGGCTCCTTCCGCGCCGCCGGTGACCATGGCGTCCGCGCTGCCATGCCGGATCATGTTGAAGGATTCGCCGATGGCGTGGGCGGAGGACGCGCAGGCCGACACGGTGGCGAAGTTCGGACCCTTGAGCCCGTATCGGATAGAGACGAGACCCGCGGCAATATCCGGGATGAACATCGGCACGAAGAAGGGGGACACCCGGTCGGGACCCTTGGTCAGGTAGAGCGAACAGTTCTCCTCGTAGGTCTGCATCCCGCCGATTCCGCTGCCAATGACGACACCGGTCCGTTCGGGTGAGGGGAACCGTCCCTCGAGGCCGGCCTGGACCACCGCCTGGTGGGCGGCGGCCAGGGCGAGCTGGGCAAAGAGGTCATAGCGCCGAGCCTCTTTGCGGTCGATGTATTGGAGCGGATCGAACCCCTTGACCTCGCAGGCGAACCGCACCCGCTGATTCGAGGCATCGAACTTCGTAATCGGAGCCGCCCCTGACCGTCCGGCGAGCAATCCTTGCCAGGTCGATTCGACGTCGGTTCCGACTGGCGTCACCAGCCCGAGACCGGTGACGACGACACGATGGGTCAAGCTACTTCCCGATCTTTTCGTGGAGGTACGTCATGGCATCGCCGACGGTACGAAGCTTCTCCGCCTCTTCGTCGGGGATATCGATGTCGAACTCCTTCTCGAATGCCATGACGAGCTCCACGGTATCGAGGCTGTCCGCGCCAAGATCCTCCATGAAGCTGGCATCGTTTGTCAGCTTCTCGCGCTCGACGCCGAGCTCTTCGACAATGATATCCTTGACCTTCTCTTCCACGTTGCTCATGTCGTCCTCGATTGAAGATTGCGGGTCCGTCTCAGATCACCATTCCACCGTCAACGACCAGCACCTGGCCGGTGATATATGACGCCAGGTCGGAAGCCAGAAACAGCACGGTCCCTGCGACGTCCTCGGGCCGCCCCAGCCGGCCCAGCGCGATCTCCTCTAATAATGTGGCGCGCGCTTCTGCGGGCAAGGCATGGGTCATATCGGTCTCGATGAACCCCGGCGCAATGCAGTTGGCGAGAATATTCCGGCTCGCGTACTCCTTGGCGACCGACTTGGTCAGTCCGATGAGCCCGGCCTTGCTCGCTGCGTAATTTGCCTGGCCTTTGTTTCCGATCAAGCCCACGATGCTGGTGATGTTGATGATGCGCCCGGCCCGGCGCTTCATCATGCCCTTAATGGTGGCCCGGATGGTAAGAAACGCACCCTTCAGGTTGGCGTCGAGCACCGTGTCCCAGTCGTCGTCGGTGAGCCGGAGCAAAATGTTGTCCCGGGTGATCCCGGCGTTGTTGACCAGGATGTCGATCGGCCCCAGCGCCTTCTCGGCCGCGGCGACCGCCGCCTCGACCTCGGCCACATTGGCTACGTCGCAGGCCACCGGGGCGGCCCGCTCGCCCAAGCCCTGCGCCACCGACCTGGCTCGCTCGAGATCCCGGCCGACCACCGCTACCTTGGCTCCCGCGCCGTACAGCGCCCGCGCAATGGCGAGCCCGATTCCGCGGGTGCTGCCGGTGACAAAGGCGGTTTTGCCCGACAGATCTATCTGAGTCATCGGCGACTTAAGGCTGTCAC
>JBPCQV010000217.1:0-19319 GCA_050997725.1 Acidimicrobiia bacterium | reverse complement strand
CGATCCGGGTATCGCTCACTATGTATCATGCCGCCGCCCTGATCGGCTTTGTCCTTCGCATGGCCCTCATCGCGGGGACGATGTTCATGGTGGTGCGCTTTGTCGAGATAGACAGAGTTGCATTCGGTGTCTCGGCAGTCGTCTGCTACATGGTGCTGGTCACGCTCGAAGCGGTCTCGGTGATGCGGGATCGAGAAAGGAATTTGGATTGGGCCGGTTGATTTCGCTCACAGCCACAGTCCATCACGAGTGCGACGTGGTCAACGAGGTGATTTGCGCGCCCGAGGATGTCAAGACCCTTTTCGAGTTCAAAGAGCCGTGGTTCACCATCGGCCCGGTCAACTTCACTCGCACCTCGTTTTTGTTCCTGCTGGCGGCCGCCATCGTCGTTGCCCTCCTCTATTTCGGCCTGCGGCGAGATCGTCTTGTGCCGAGCAAGTTCGAGGCGGCGATTCAAAGCTTGGTCGAGTTCGTCCGTGACGGAATCGCTCGCGACATCATCGGGCCCGAGGGGGTCAAATACACCCCCTATCTGCTTTCGATCTTCATGCTGATCCTGGTTGGCAACTTCTTCGAGATCACGCCCTTCATCAACTTCCCGATCATGTCGCGGATGGCGATCCCATTCTTTCTCTCCCTCGTGACCTATTTCATCTTCGTGATCGTGGGCTTTGCGAGGAACGGGTTCCACTACCTAATCGACATCGTCTGGCCGAAGTCGGTGCCGGTGGCTCTGCGCCCCCTTGTCGGCCTGATCGAATTCGTCTCCACTTTTGCTCTCCGGCCGCTGACGCTGGCTGTGCGGCTCTTCGCCAACATGGTGGCCGGCCACCTGATGCTCTCCCTCCTCCTGGGCTCGGGCGTCGCCTTTGTCCTCGCAGTCGGTGACATCGGCGCCAAGGCGGGGATCGGGATCATCTGGTTCGCCTTCGGCCTCTTCATCTTTCTGTTCGAAATCGTCGTCGCCAGCCTGCAGGCCTACATCTTCACGCTGCTGTCGGCGGTCTATATCCAATCTTCCCTACACCCAGAGCACTAGGAGGAACACATGGAAGGCAATATTGAAGGGCTGAGAGGGGCAATCGCTCTGATCGGATACGGGCTCGGTGCAGTTGGCCCCGGCATCGGGGTCGGCATCGTCGTGGGCAATGCGATCACTGCCATGGCTCGGCAACCGGAGATGGCGGGAACGGTGCGGACCACGATGTTCTTGGGCATCGCCTTCACCGAGGCGCTGGCCCTGCTCGGCTTCGTCCTCTTCTTCATCGCCTAGGAGGTTTTGGTGCGCAGTTTTTTCGAGGTCGTGGTCCAGGAGGAGGCCGAGAGCGGGTCCAATGTTTCGTTGGTGCTCCCGGAAACCAATGAGCTGATCGCCGGCATCGTCTCGTTCCTCATTGTCTTCTTCTTTGTTTGGAAGTGGGCTCTACCCGCGATCAACCGCATCTTGGAGGCTCGGCAGAAGGCGATCACCGGCAAGCTGGAAGACGCCGAAAGGGCGAAGAACGAGGCGGAAAGCCTTCGCAAGGACTATGAGAAACAGCTCGCCGATAGTCGGACCCAACGAAATGAGATCCTCGACGAGGCCCGCAAGAACGCAGAGCAGATCAAGGCCGACCTCTTGGCCAAGGCCCAAACCGAGGCCGAAGGGATTGTGACGAAAGCCAGAGAAGAAGCCGATAACGAGAAGTCGCGGGCATTGAGCGAGGCACGCCAGGAGGTCGCCAACCTCACCATCGACCTCGCCGAAAAGGTAGTTGGCCAAAGCCTCGATCGCGAAACTCAACTGGGATTAGTCGAGCGATACATCGCGGAGCTAGAGGAGAAGTAGTGGCAGAGACCGACCGGATCGGCGGCTACGCCTCGGCGCTTTTCGATCTGGCCACGGCTGAGGGCGACAACGAACGGACCGAGCGCGAACTCCACACGATCGCCCAGGCCTTGTCGAATACCGACGACCTGCGCGAAGCCCTCACTAACCCGGGCCTCCCGTTCGATCGGAAGCAGGCGATCATCGACGATCTCTTGGGTGGCAAGGCTTCAGATCTTGTCCGCGGACTGGTTTCTTTCATCATCGGTCAAGGCCGGGGAGCGGACCTGGGGGCGATCGTCGTGGAATTCATCGCCCAGTCGGCCGCCTCGCGGTCGAAAGCGGTGGCCGAAATCCGCTCGGCGATACCGCTCGACCAGGCAACTGTCGACCGTCTCGCGAGCGCTCTTTCCTCAGCCACGGGCAAGGCTCTCGAGGTGATCGTGGTGGTCGATCCGGACGTGATCGGTGGGATCATTGCCAAGGTCGGAGACGTGGTGTTCGACGGTTCCGTGGCCCGCCGCCTGTCCTCGGTGCGCCAGGCCCTAAAGAAAACAGGTTGAGGAGTTAAACGAATGGCCGAGTTGACGATTTCGCCAGATGACATCACCACCAGCCTGCGCGAACGCCTCGCCGATTGGCAACCCAGCCTCGAAGAAGAGACCGTTGGCTACGTCACGGCCATCGCCGACGGAGTCGCCCGGGTCAAGGGTTTGCCCAACGTGATGGCATCCGAGCTGCTCGAGTTTCCCGGCGGGCTCATCGGGGTCGCTCTCAACATCGACGAAGCTGACCTGGGGGTCGTCCTCATGGGCGAGGCTTCCCACATCGAAGAAGGCGCCACTGTCAAACAGACCGGCAATGTGCTCTCGGTTCCGGTTGGCGACGCCCTCCTCGGCCGGGTGATCGATCCTCTCGGCAACCCCATCGATGGCAAGGGCCCGATCAACTCGGACGAGCGCCGGCTTCTTGAAACCCAGGCGCCAACGGTGGTGCAACGCCAGCCGGTTGGCGAACCTCTGCAGACCGGGATCAAAGCGGTCGACTCGATGACTCCGATCGGGCGGGGACAGCGCCAGTTGATTATCGGCGATCGTCAGACCGGGAAGACCGCGATCCTGATCGACACGATTATCAATCAAAAGCAGTATTGGGGCACCGACCGCGCCGTCAAATGCATCTACGTCGCCATCGGGCAGAAATCCTCGACGGTCGCCGAGGTCGTTGAGGTCCTCACCCGCGAGGGCGCCATGGAATACACGGTCGTGGTCAACTCCCCGGCGTCCGATCCCGCCGCATTGCAGATGTACGCCCCTTACGCCGGATCGGCCATTGGCCAGCATTGGATGTACAAGGGCGAGCATGCGTTGATCATGTTCGACGACCTGTCCAAGCAGGCTGTCGCCTATCGGGAGATCTCGCTTCTGCTGCGTCGCCCGCCTGGGCGCGAGGCGTACCCCGGCGATGTGTTCTACCTCCACAGCCGGTTGCTCGAACGATGCGCCAAGTTGTCGAAGGAGATGGGAAGCGGATCGCTCACAGGCCTCCCGGTGATCGAAACCAAAGCCAACGACGTTTCTGCCTACATCCCCACCAATGTCATCTCGATCACCGACGGCCAGTGCTTCCTCGAGTCCGATCTCTTCTACCAGGGCATCCGGCCGGCGATCAACGCCGGCATTTCGGTGTCGCGGGTCGGAGGCAACGCCCAGGTGAAGGCGATGAGAAGGATTGCCGGTCCGCTTCGTCTCAACCTCGCTCAGTTTCGTGAGCTCGCAGCCTTTGCCGAATTCGGTTCCGAGCTCGACGCGACCTCGTTGGCGCAGCTCGATCGCGGCCGGCGCGTGGTGGAGGTGCTGAAGCAGGGCCAGTTCGATCCGGTGCCGATGTCCGAGCAGATCGTCGTCATCTACGCGGTCACCAACGGGCATATGGACAAAGTGGCCGTCAACGACGTCCGCCGCTTCGAAAAAGGCCTCCGCGAGCACGTGGCCAATCGCTACGGCGACATACTCGATCATCTCGAGGAGACCGGGGAGATTTCGGACGAGGACCGTCTCAAGGAAGCGATTGCCTCGTTTGCTGAGACCTTCGAGGCCAAGAGCGAGTAACGGCTGAGCATTGGCGAGCGCTGAACTTCGTGACACCAGGCGGCGGATCCGCAGCGTGCTGGCGACGCAGAAGATCACCCGCGCCATGGAGCTGATTGCTGCGTCCCGCATCCCCAAAGCCAACGCCCGCGTGACCGCCTCCAAGCCCTACACCGCCAAGCTGATCGAGGTCATCCAGAACCTGGGCGTGGGCGGGGCGGGGTCGTCCCATATCCTGCTTGAACGGCGCGAGGTCCAGACGGTGGGGGTGGTGATTGTCTCCTCGGATCGCGGTCTCGCGGGCGCCTACGCCTCGACGATCATCCGGATGGCCGAGCAGCGCATGATCGACCTGCGCCGGGAGGGAAAGCAGATCCGAATCTTCGCAGTTGGCAAGAAGGCGCAGGCCTATTTTCGCTATCGGGGCTATCGAATCGAGCGGGGCTTTCTCGGGGTGACGGACACCCCCGGCTACGGAGACGCCCGCGCCCTCGGCGACGCGGTCATGGGAGCCTTTGCGTCGGGCGAAATCGATGCGGTGGAAACGTTTTTCACCCGGTTTCAATCGTCCGCGAGCCAAAAGGCGATCAGTTTCGAGCTCTTGCCGATCGAACAGCCTGCCGCTGACGAAGGAACTGCGGCGGTGTCGTACGCATACGAACCGGCGCCAGACGAGATCCTCGATCGACTTTTGCCCCGCTATGTCGAGGCGATCCTCTTCAACATGCTCCTTGAGGCATCGGCCTCCGAGCACTCCGCCCGGCGTCGGGCGATGAAGGCTGCGACCGACAACGCCGACGAGCTGATCAGAACGCTGACCGTCTCGGCCAACCGTGCCCGGCAGGCTGAGATCACCACCGAGATTTCCGAGATCGTGGGCGGGGCCGAAGCATTGGCCGCTGCCCGTTGATGCTGCACTAAGGAGTACATACATGGCTGAAACCAAATCGGCCCCAACTAAATCGGCCCAAACCAAATCAGTTGGACGCATTGTGAAAGTGGCGGGACCGGTGATCGACGTCGAGTTTCCTCCCGGTGAGCTCCCCGAGCTGCTCTTTGCTCTCGAAGTCGACATCACCATCGGCGACGACACGAAAACCCTGAAAGCAGAAACAGCTCAGCACTTGGGTCAAAACAAGATCCGTGCGATTGCCCTTGCTCCCACCGACGGTCTTGTCCGCGGAGCCGAGGTTCGCAATCTCGGCGAGCAGATCACGGTCCCAGTCGGCGATCAGACGCTGGGCCACCTTTTCAACGTCTGGGGCGATGCTTTGGACGCGCCCGATCAGGTTTTCGGCGACCCGCGCTGGCCGATTCACCGTCAGCCGCCGCCTTTCGAAGACGTCGAGCCGCAGAAGGAGATTTTCGAGACCGGGATCAAGGTCTTGGACCTGATTTGCCCTTATCTGCAGGGTGGCAAGATCGGTCTGTTCGGGGGCGCTGGAGTCGGCAAGACGGTCTTGATCCAAGAGATGATCCGGCGGGTCGCTCAACAACACGGTGGGGTTTCGGTCTTTGCCGGGGTCGGCGAACGGACCCGCGAGGGCAATGACCTCTTCCTCGAGATGACGGAATCCGGGGTTATCGAGAAAGCCGCGCTCGTATTTGGCCAGATGGACGAGCCGCCGGGGGTGCGGTTGCGGGTGGCGCTTTCGGCGCTGACGATGGCTGAGTATTTCCGCGATGTCCAGCGCCAGGACGTGCTGCTCTTCATCGACAACATCTTCCGTTTCACCCAGGCGGGTTCGGAGGTTTCGACCCTGCTCGGCCGGATGCCATCGGCGGTGGGTTACCAGCCGACCCTGGCGGGGGAGATGGGGTTCCTGCAAGAGCGGATCACCTCGCTCAAAGGCCGTTCGATCACCTCGCTGCAAGCGATCTATGTGCCTGCCGACGACATCACCGACCCGGCGCCGCATACAGCCTTCGCTCACCTCGACGCCACCACGGTCCTGTCGCGGCCGCTAACTGCGCTCGGGATCTACCCGGCGGTCGACCCGCTCGACTCCACGAGCCGCGTGCTTGATCCACAGGTGGTCGGCGACGAGCACTACGACACCGCCGTGGAAGTGCAGCGCGTGCTGCAGCGTTACAAGGACCTCACCGACATCATCGCAATCCTGGGTATGGATGAGCTTTCCGAGGAGGACAAGCTCACGGTCAATCGCGCTCGACGTATCCAGCGCTTCTTCGCCCAGCCCATGTTCGTCGCCGAGCAGTTCACCGGCCAGGCCGGCATCTACACCCCCCTCGAGCAGACCATCGCATCCTTCAAGTCCATCCTCAGCGGTGAGCTCGACCAGTATCCCGAGCAGGCTTTCTACATGGTTGGCGACGCCGACGATGTGGCTGCCAAAGCCCGCGACCTCGAGAAAGCGAGCTGATGGCCAAACCCTTCCAGGTCGACGTCGTCTCTCCCGAAGCCACGATCTGGTCGGGGGAAGCGACCTTCGTGGTCGCCCGGACGCCCGAAGGTGAGATCGGCATCCTTGCCGACCACGAGCCACTGCTGGCGGCGCTGGTGACTTCGGCCGTGGAGGTCGAAGGCGTCGACGGCTCGCGAACCATCATCGGCGTCCACGGCGGTTTTCTCCAGGTCCTTAAGAATCAAGTGACCCTCCTCACCGACCGCGCCCAGATCACCCGCGGGACCAAGGAACAGGCTGCCGAGCTGGCCGCCACCCTCGCCGCCGAAGACAGCTAAACGCATTCCTGCGTAACCTGGCGCCCTTATTCCTGTGTCTTTTACGCAGGAATGGATTCGGTGAGGTCGTTGGCCGAGATGCTGAGGAACGCCGCCGCCAGAGTTGGATCGAACTGGGTGCCCGCTTTGTCCACGATCTCGGCGCGCGCCGCGGCGACGCTGATCTTCTGCTGATACACCCGTCCCGTGGTCATCACTTCGTAGGCGTCGACGACGGCGATGATCCGTGCTGCCAGCGAGATCTCCTCGCCGGCGAGACCATTGGGATATCCGGTTCCGTCCCAGCGCTCATGATGCTGGCCGACCCCGTCGGCGTAAATCGAGCGCCCGCTCCGGACCGGTTCGATCAACGCCATACCGTCGTTGGGATGGCGCTTGATGACCTCAAACTCCGATGCAGTCAGTGGGCCCGGTTTCTGAAGGATCCCAGTTGAGATCGTCAACTTGGCGACATCATGCATCAGTGCGGCCCAACGGAGCTTTTCGTGGTCTTCGATGGGGAGCCCGATGACCCGAGCCATGTGTAGGGCGAACGCGGCGGTCCGCTCGGAATGACCTCGGGTGGCGGGATCGTGCGAGGCGAGCGCTTCGGCCAGTGAATGCATCAACTCCGTCGCTTGGAAGAAATCGATGGTGCGTGGCGCTGGGTGAGGCTTCCACCGCGACGGCACCGGGGGCGCAAGAGGTCTCACCCCGATCTATCGGCCCTGGGCCGGAAAGTCTGTAGACGGCTATGACTCGAGGGAGCGGACAAACCGCCGGGCCGCCGCTTCAAACCCATT
Organism: Acidimicrobiia bacterium; assembly: GCA_050997725.1. GTDB lineage: Bacteria > Actinomycetota > Acidimicrobiia > Spongiisociales > ZC4RG35 > JACCTH01. The sequence goes on along the minus strand of JBPCQV010000217.1, from coordinate 11,936 downwards.
GGCGACCGCGGAGCTGACCACCGGGAACAAGAGACCGGCCATGAGCCCCCGGGACACGATTTCCATGCCAACCCGGACGTTGGTTTCCTCTCCGATCGGTTCCAGATCCACCTCGATCCGCCCGTCCATCTGGTTGGTGTCGATCTTCATGACCATTCGGCGTCGTTCGTCCGCCTCGACCCGTTTCGCCTGACCGCGATAGTCCTTTCCGGCGATGGCCAGACCGAAGTCGTAAGCAAGCAAACCCAACTCGTCAAAGCGCGGATTGGAGACCTCAGTGACGCCGCCGATTTCCTTCCAGGTCTCGGGATCTTGCAAAGCCGACCAAACCTGTTCGATGCCCACGCTGGCCACGGCGGTATGCGAGAAAGCCTGGCTCGGCACGACGAGACCTTATCTGCTTCTAGCCTTGGCGCATGTCCCTCACCGCCACCGAATTCTTGCGAATTGCGCTCGATCCCCATCGGCTCGCGGTCATCGGGCTGGCGGCAAGCGGCCCGCTCAACCTCGACGATGCCGCGCATCGTTTGGGGATCACCATCGGCCAGGTCAGGCGAGCAGTCAGCCGATTGGTCGAAGTGGGTTTGCTCGACGCCAACCTCGCCCTTGATCACTCGGTGTTGCGGACGTTGGCGGCGACGCTGCCGGATGAGGAACCAGTGTCGCCGCTTGTGCTCGAAGGTCCCTGGACCGACGACGAGCGTGACGTGCTCGGCCGGTTCTTTGTCGGGACGCGCCTCAACGAGATCCCAGCTCAGAATGCGCGGAGGAGGGTCGTTTTGGAGCGGCTGGCGCAGGAGTTTGAGGTGGGTTTGCGGTACACCGAGAAAGAGATCAACTCGATGCTCCAGGTGTTTTATCCCGACTACGCCGCACTGCGGCGATACATGGTTGACGAAGGGCTCCTAAGCCGGGCCGACGGCTGCTACTGGCGAAGCGGCGGTAGGGTCGAGGTTTCCAGATGACCGACTCGTCACCGATCTCAGGCTGGTTGCAAAGGCTCGATGCCGTCGAGGAGCGCCTGCAGCGCGAGGTCGACAAGAGCGGCGGCACCACCTCGCCCGACCCGGGAACCGGTGAGGCCTGGGAACGTGGACAGCTATGGGGGCACATCGCCGAGTTCGTTCCTTTCTGGACCGAACAGGTTGGAGACGTCATCGATGAATACGTCGGTCAACCGATCGCCTACGGTCGGTCCAAGGATGGAGCCGAGCGCAAAGCCGGAATCGATGCTGGTATGGAGATCGCCATCTCCACCCTTTGGGCGGAGGTGCGTTCAGATCTCTCTGACCTGCGTCGCATCCTCACCGCCCTTCCCGCTGGCTGGCAACGGTCGGTCGGCCTTCACCCCGCACAGGGCGAACAGCCGGCCGAAACCATCATCGAACGAACTCTGATCGGCCACCTCGAGGAACACGCCACCCAGCTCGAAGCCATTTCCTGACTTGGCTGGGCTGCTTTCCTTTCACGCTCATCCCGACGATGAAGTCATCTCGACCGGCGGCGTCCTCGCCCGGTATGCCCGGCTTGGAGAACAAGTCGTGGTGGTCACGGCTACCGATGGGGCCGAAGGTGAGATCCACAACTACGACGATCCCGATTCGCTCAAGAGCCAACTGGCCGACATCCGAGCCGGGGAGATAAGAGCCGCCCTCGACGAGCTCGGGGTGAAGCATCACGAGTTCCTCGGATATCGCGATTCGGGGATGATGGGCACCGAAGCCAACGCTCATCCGCACGCCTTTTGGCAAGCCAACCTGTTCGAGGCATCTCGTCGATTGGTCAGCCTGATCCGTCGCTACCAGCCGGAGGTGATGACGGTCTACGATCCGTTTGGCGGATATGGCCATCCTGATCACATCCAGGTCCATCGAGTCGGAACCGCCGCCTTCTTCGGTTGTCGCGATCTCGGCTGGTTTCCGCTAGAAGAAGGCGAGGAGTATTGGGCGCCCTCCAAGCTCTATTGGAACGCCTGGAGCCGGAGCCGCACCCAAGCGTTTGCTCAATATTGGGACGAGCCCGAGGACGACGAAGAGGACTGGTGGGCAAATCGCGGGATCCCCGACGAGGAGATCTCAACGGTGATCGATGTCTCCGAGGAGGTCCCATTGAAAGAGTCCGCATTGCGTGCCCATCGGAGCCAGATCCCGGCTGATTGGTTTTTGCTGCGGATCCCGGAGGAGGGACGGGTCCGGGTGATGGGCTTTGAGTCCTTCCAGCGCATCTTCTCAACGGTCCCGAGCCCACTACCGGAGGACGATCTCTTCGCCGGTTTGCGGTGAGCGCAGCCGCGCGATGGCGCCGGCAGCTCGAAGCCTGGGCTCTGCCAGCCTATCTTCTGGCGGCGGTCGACGATTCTCCCTATCGATGGACTAAGCAGGTATGGCAGCGCAAAGGCCAGCGTGGGCTCGCCGCCGACTCCGGGACCCCGACCACAGCAATCGTGAAGGACTTGGCGGGAGACGCGGGCTCGGTGCTCGACATCGGGGCGGGGACCGGCCGGTCGTCCTTTCCCCTTGTTCTCAGGGGGCATCCGGTGACGATGGTCGAGCCCAATCCAACGATGCTTTCGGCTTTGCGCGAGCTGGTCGCCGACCAGGCAGTCGAGATCGTCGTAGGGCGCTGGCCGAACGTTGCCGGCAAGATCCAAACCCATCAAGTGGTGATGTCCGCACACGTTGTCTACGACGTGGCCGACGTCGTCCCCTTTCTGAGGGCGATGGATGACAAAGCGGCCGCGGGGGTCGTCATCGAGATGACTTCCGATCATCCCTGGGCGCATCTACGAGAGCTCTATCTCGAGTTTCACCAGCTCGAGCGGCCCGCCGGCCCGACCACCGAGGATCTGGTGTCGGTGGTGGCGGCGCTGGGCCGGGAACCGGAGCTGGAACGATGGAGCCGGCGCAGCGACATGGTCTACGAATCGACCGACGAGATCGTCGAGATCACCGCCCGCCGGCTGGTGCTTCCGCCGGCGCGCTGGCCCGAGCTCGCCGAGCGCTTGGCCCCGCGCATCGTCGGTGGGCCTGGGGATTACCAGCTCGGTCCCCTCGAAAGAGAAATTACAACCCTCTGGTGGAGGACCGCCGATAGCCTCTAGCGATCATGCTCGTCGCCCGTGATGTTCGCCTCGAGGTCGGAACCCGGCTCCTTTTGGAAGGGGCTTCGTTCAGCGTTCAGACGGGTGACAAAGTCGGGTTGGTGGGAAGAAATGGGGCAGGCAAGACCACTCTCATGCGGACCTTGGCCGGTTACAACCCGCCGACCAGCGGTTCGGTGCTCCGGTCGGGGAACCTCGGTTACTTCTCACAGGAAGCAGCCCTGCCCGACCTGGAACGTCCGGACATGACCGCGCTCGAGCGGATACTGTCGGCCCGCCAGATCGGAGCTCTGCTCCGTCGCATCGAGGAAACCCGCAAGAAGATGGAGCGCCTCGACGGACCGGCCCGCGACGAGGCGATCCGGCGCCACGCCCGGCTGCACGACGAATTCGACTCCAAAGGCGGCTTCATCGCCGAAGCCGAGGCCAAGCAAGTTGCTGCCAACCTGGGGATCGGGGTGGACGAGCTTGAACAATCCGTCCTGACGATGTCGGGTGGTCAACGCCGCCGGGTCGAGCTCGCGCGAATCCTTTTTGCCGAAACCGAGACCCTGCTCCTTGACGAGCCCACCAACCACCTCGACCTTGACGCCAAGGCGTGGTTGGTGGATTTTCTGTCGGCCTATCGCGGCGGGGTGCTGATGGTCAGCCACGATCTTCCGCTGCTCGACGCCGCCATCACCTCGGTGCTCGACCTCGACAACACCCAGCTCGAGGCCTACCGCGGCAACTACTCCGGCTTTCTCGTCGAGAGGAAGAAGCGACGTGAGCAGCGCGAACGCGAACGGCGTCATCAGGATCAGGCCATCGATCGTCTCGAAGCCAATATCCGCCGCTTCAAGGGATCGACCGAGAAGATGGCAAAGACCGCTCGCGCCTGGGAGACCCGGGTCGACCGGATGAAGTCGGAGCTGGTCGAGGTGCAAAAGTTAGGAAAGAAGGTTGCAGTTCGATTTCCGCAACCAAAGCCGAGTGGCGTAAGACCGTTGATCGGACGCGGCCTGGCCAAGTCGTTCGGTGACAACCTCGTCTTCGTCGACATCGACCTCGCCATCGAGCGCGGCGAACGACTCATCATCATGGGGCTCAACGGCGCCGGTAAGACCACGCTGCTGCGGATCCTGGCCGGGGAGGAGACCGCCGACCTGGGCGAAGTCGTTTTCGGCCACAACGCGACCCTCGGGTACTACGCACAAGAGCATGAGCAGATCCAGGAGGGGATGACCGTCCTCGATCATGTCCGGTCGGTTTCTGACCAGGTCGACTTGGTGCTGCGAACTCTGCTCGGCCATTTCTTGCTAGCGGACAAGATCGACCAAGACGCCGCGACTCTTTCGGGTGGCGAGAAGACCAAGCTGGCCCTGGCGATGGTGGTGCTCGGCCGTCCCAATGTCCTCCTGCTCGACGAGCCGACCAACAACCTCGACCCGCAGGCCAAGTCAGCGCTCTTGGACGCTCTGCACCAGTATCGAGGGACGATCATTCTCGTTAGCCATGACACCGATTTCGTCGCCCAGCTTGAACCCGAACGCGCGGTGATGATGCCCGAAGGCAAGACCCTCTACTTCGACGAGTCGCTGCTGGAACTCGTGGCCCTGGCCTAACCCCTTCCCCTCCCGGGAGAATCGAGGCGATTTGCTCTCCGCAATGGTGACGGAAACGGGTCTGATCCAGTTGGTGCAAACCGAGCTTTCGAAGCTGGCCGATCCCGCCAAGGCCGCTCCGATGCAGGCTTACATGAAGACGGACATGCCTTTCCATGGCGTGCCCAAGCCGCTGCGAGCGCCGATCGCCCGGGAGATGAAGTAGCGGTTCCCACCGAGCACTGCCATCGAGTATCGAGCACGTTTCCGACCTGTGGGCACTGCCTCACCGCGAGGAGAAGTACCTGGCGATTGGTTAGGCCGAGTCGTTCCGGCAGTTCATCAACTTCGACCAACTCGATCTCTACGAGCGCCTGATTGTCGAGGGCGCCTGGTGGGACTTTGTCGACGAGGTTGCCAGTCATCTGGTTGGCCGGGTGCTGCTCGACGACCCAAAACGGATGCGCCCGGTGCTCGAGAAGTGGATCGACGGGCCCGACATGTGGCTCCGCCGTACCGCGATCATCAGCCAACTCGGGCACAAAGAGAAGACAGATTGGCCGATGCTGTCGGACTTCTGCTTGGGCCCACGAAAAGGAATTCTTCATCCGCAAAGCCATCGGCTGGGCATTGCGAGAGTACGCCCGGGTAGAGCCAGATCTCGTGCGCGACTTCGCTAACAACCATCGAGAGAAGCTGTCCAGTCTCTCCTATAGGGAGGCTATGAAGCACCTGTAGGCAGTTTCTCCCCGGCCGGGTGTCTCGAACGCTCCAGAGCTAATTCGGTTCGTGGCGTGTCGTACTCGCTCGCCACGAGCCGAATTACGGATTTCTGTGCGTCACACGCCGAATTTGCTCGGCGCCGTGTCACTCCGATCGTCCGATGCGACACCTAGGGAAGAGACCATGTCCTGGGGGAGATATGCTCGAACAATGCCCGAGAATCCAGCAATAGTTGCTTTCCGGTTCCCCGACTTAGCCGAGGCGCGAAAGTTCTACGTCGACCAACTGGGCTTCACCGTTGCTCGCGAGACCGATGAGCACGAGAACATGTCGGTGAGGTTCGGTGGCGCCCAGATGATGCTCGAAGTCGACGGGGCGAACTTTTTCGGCGACACGTACAACCAATCAATTGCGGCCAGGGGTGGAAAACCCGGTCCCAACTCGATCTACATCGAGGCCGACGACCTTCAAGAGCTTTACCGCCATTGTCAAGACCTCGGCATAAAGATCGTCGACCCGATCGGCGAGAGACCTTGGGGCCAGTCGGAGTTCACCATCGAAGATCCGGCCGGAAACTTCCTCAGCTTCTGGAAGCAAACCGAATGACGGTCTACCAGCGAATGGGCGAAGTTCCCCCAAAGCGCCACACCCAACTGCGGCGCGACGGCCGCCTTCTCACCGAACAGGTGATGGGGATGGAGGGCTTTTCGGGCAACTATTCGATCCTTTACCACCTCGAAACTCCGTGCCGGGTGATGGCTCTCGGCGGGTTCGAGCATCTGGAAAAGAAGGAGTGGGTGCCCGACCAGCACCAACACATGCTGTTCGCCACCGCCGATCTCGATGCGATCGGCGATCTCGTCACCGGCAGGCGACTCTTGATGTGGAACAACGATGTCGAGATCTGGTTCTGCCGCCCGCGCGAGAACCATGAGGGGTACTACCGGAACGGCGAAGGCGACGAAGTCATCTTCGTCCATCAGGGTGGGGGAGTGGCCGAGACGATCTTTGGCGACCTGCCCTACCGCGAAGGTGACTACATCGTCATTCCGCGCGGGACCACCTACCGCCTCGTCCCTGAGGACGAGCAGAAGTACCTGATCTTCGTCTCCCCCGGTCAGATCGAGATCCCCAAGCGTTACCGCAACGAGTACGGGAACCTGCTCGAGCTCGCTCCGTACTACCACCGCGACATCCACCCGCAGAGCGAGCTTAAAACCTACGAGGAGAGCGGCGAGTTCACAGTCACGGTCCGGGTGCGTGGCGGCCATCAGCGCTACCTGCTCGACTACCACCCGTTCAACGTTGTCGGATGGGACGGATTCGTCTACCCGTGGACCTTCAATATCTCCGACTTCGAACCGAAATCCGGCCGCCTTCACCAGCCCCCGCCGGCCCATCAGACCTTCGAAGGACCGGGCTTTGTCATCTGCTCGTTCTGTCCAAGAAATCTGGAGTGGGACCCCCAGGCGGTGCCGATCCCCTATAACCACTCCAACCTGCAGTCAGACGAGATGATCTATTACGTCTCCGGTAACTTTGAAAGCCGCAAAGGAATCGAAGTCGGTTCGATCACCCTCCATCCGTATGGGATCCCGCACGGTCCCCAGCCCGGACTGGCAGAGAAGGCGCTCGGCGCCACCTCGACGTCCGAGCTGGCAGTGATGTGCGACACCTTCCGACCGTTGCGACTCGGCGACTTCTCGCAAACCATTGCCAACCCCGACTACATGTTCAGCTGGTACCAACCACCGGCCGAAGCGCCGGCCGAGCCCGGAACGATTGCCTAAACCTCGATGAGCTGACCCCGAAAGCTCTCTCCCCCAGCGGAAGCTGGCCGAGAAAGCCCTCTCCCCCAGCGGAAGCTGGGGGAGTGGCCGCCGACGAAGGAGGCGGACGAGGCGGCCCCGTAATAACGCTCACGAATAGCGCCCCCTCCCCCTCGCTGCGCTCGGGTACTCCCCCGGCTTCCGCCAGGGGAGAGGACTCAAGCCATTGTTGTCTTGGAAGACGGGGCTGCTCTTGCCCGGGCCGGGAGCTAACCGATTGGCTTATCCATCCTGACGAGCGGCACCGGCGCGCCGCCACGATTGTCTTCGAGGCGCTCTAGTGGTCGAAAGCCACAGGCGGTGTAGAGCGGCTCACCCGACAGCGTGGACATCAACTCCAGACGGGTGAATCCTTCTGCCTTGGCAGCGGCTTCGCACTGCGAAAGGATCAGGCGGCCCACACCGCGCCGCGCAAATGACGGATTCGTATACATCGCCCGCACGCGGGCCGGCTCGGTGGAAGGGTCGAGCAGCTGACTGTCACGACCTGGGGTTTGATTACCGCCGTAGAGAGTCGCCCGCCGGCTCCATCCGCCGCATCCAGCCAATGCCCCATCCGACTCGACGATGAAGTAGGTCCGGTCGTCGATCAACTGGGTGTCGATGCCCATGATCGCCCGGCTGGATGCGATCTGGGCGTCGTCGAGGAAGCGACGCTGCAACTCGGCGATCGCGGCATCCATCAATTTCGTGAGCGCCGGAACATCGGCCGGCACCGCCAGCCGACTCGTGAGGTCCGCCATCGCCCCGAGGACGGTACCTTGCAGCAATGCAACTAGGGATGATCGGCCTCGGCCGGATGGGGGCCAATCTCGTCCGCCGGCTGATGCGGGCCGGGCACGAATGCGTGGTCTACGACCTCAACGTCGATGCGGTTGCCGAGCTCGCCAACGAGGGCGCCCTCGGAGCGACCGAGCTCGACAAGTTTGTCGCCGCGCTGAGCCCACCTCGCGCGGTTTGGATCATGATCCCCGCCGCCTTCGTCGACTCAACCATTGAGAAAATCGCGCCGCTGCTCGAGCCCGGTGACATCCTGATCGACGGCGGCAACAGCTTCTTCGAAGACGACATCATCCGCTCGAAGAAGCTCGGCGACCAGGGAATCATTTATCTCGACATCGGCGTCAGTGGAGGGGTGTACGGGTTGGAACGGGGCTACTGCTTGATGATCGGCGGCGACCCAGCGGCGGTCGAGAGCCTCGATCCGATCTGGCAAACGCTTTCCCCGGGCCTCGAAGCCGCCCACCGCACGCCCGGCAAGGAGGGTGATCCACATCCAGGGGAAATGGGCTACCTCTACTGCGGCGCCTCAGGCGCCGGCCACTTTGTGAAGATGGTTCACAACGGGGTGGAGTACGGGGTGATGGCCGCCTACGCCGAGGGCATGGCCATCCTCGATCGGGCCGACCTGGGTTCAGCCGCCCTTCGCAAAGACGCCGAAACCGCTCCGCTGCGCGATCCCTGGAAATATCAGTACGACCTCGACGTCTCCGCCATCGCCGAGGTGTGGCGGCGGGGGAGCGTGGTGACTTCCTTCCTCCTGGACCTCACCGCTATGGCCCTTTCTCGCGACCGTGAGCTCACGGAGCTCAGCGGCCGCGTCTCCGACTCGGGGGAGGGGCGGTGGACGGTGCAGAGCGCCATCGATCTTGGCGTTCCCGCTCAGGTCATCGCCGCTGCCCTTCACCAACGCTTCGCCTCGCGGGATGAAGGGGACTTCGCCGATCGCGTCCTTTCCGCGATGCGCCAGGAGTTCGGCGGTCACGTCGAGGTGCCGGCCGGTGGCTGAGCGCGCCGACGGCCTCCTTCTATTTGGCATCTCCGGCGACCTCGCCAAGAAAAAGTTGTTCCCCGCACTCTACGACTTGGCTGATGTCGACCGGCTCGATATTCCAGTCGTCGGGGTCGCGTCGTCCGAGTGGACCGACGAGGACCTGCGGCAGCGGGCCCGCGAGTCTCTCGAGAACGCCGGCAAGAAGATCGACGACGAAATTTTCAATCGGATGGTCGCACGGCTCACCTATGTCGCCGGCAAGTACGAGGACCCCGACGTCTATCAGCGAGTGGCCCAGGCAGCCGGCGACGTCAAAATGCCGGTGGCCTACCTGGCCATTCCGCCCTCCCTGTTCGAGACGGTGATCACCGGTCTGTCCTCTGTTGGTCTCAGTCGCGGCCGAGTCGTCGTGGAGAAGCCGTTCGGTCGCGACCTGGAAAGCGCCCGCCACCTGAACGCCCTCCTCCACCAACACTACGAGGAAAGCTCGATCTACCGAATCGATCATTTTCTCGGCAAGGAACCGGTTCTCAACCTCCTCGTGTTTCGCTTCGCCAATGCGCTGCTCGAGCCGGTCTGGAATCGGCACTACATCGAGAATGTCCAGATCACGTTGGCGGAGTCCTTCGGAGTTGAAGGAAGAGGATCGTTCTACGACGGGGTCGGAGCGCTGAAGGATGTCTTCCAGAACCACCTGCTGCAAGTTGTGAGCCTGCTGGCGATGGAGCCGCCGGTTTCTTCCGGCGCCGATGCGTTGCGCGACGAAACCGTCAAGGTCCTCAAGGCGATCGACAGCATCGAGCCGGCTGAGGTCGTCCGCGGCCAGTACGACGGTTATCTTCGCGAAAAGGGTGTCGCGCCCAACTCGAACACTGAGACCTTTGTTGCGTTGAAACTTGAGATCGCGTCCTGGCGTTGGGCGGGCGTTCCATTTCTCATCCGGGCGGGAAAAGGGATGGCCACCACCTTGACCGAGGCCGTCGTCGAGTTCAAGGCGCCGCCCCGGATGCTCTTTGCCGACGCCGACCGCCCGGCCCACGCCAACACCCTGCAGTTCCGGATGAAGCCCGACTATCTGATCGGGCTGAGCCTGCAGGCAAAGAAGCCGGGCGAGTTGCTTGTCTCCCATGACGTCGATCTCGACGTGCAAACCGAAACCGAGTTTGGCTTCGAAGGGCCGGAGGCTTATGAGCGGCTTCTTGGGGATGCGCTCAACGGCGACCAGCGTCTCTTTGCCCGCGAGGATGCGGTCGAGGAGGCGTGGCGAATCGTCGACCGAGCGATTACGCACCCAACCGAAGTACAGCCGTACGAGTTTGGGACCTGGGGCCCCGCGGCCGCCATGAGCTTGATTGGACCGCGAGGACATTGGCATGCCGGCGAGGACCTCTCCGACTGATGGCATCGCATGTCGTCTTGGTGCGACACGGTCAAACCCAATGGACCATCACCGGCCAACACACGGGACGTAGCGATATCCCCCTGACCGAATTGGGCCGCCAACAGGCCCTCGCCTTGAAAGGGATGCTTGATGGATACGACTTCGCCGAGGTCTTCGTTTCTCCATTTTCTCGAGCCAGGGAAACGGCCGAAATAGCGGGCATGGGATCGGTTGAGGTTGATGAAGACCTGGCAGAGTGGGACTACGGCGTCTACGAGAGCCGGCGCACCCGCGACATCCGCCAGGAAATCCCGATGTGGAGCGTGTGGACCCACGAGATCATCGACGGCGAATCGATCGTCCAGCTCGGCGCCCGTTGCGATCGAGTGATCGCCCGCACCGAGAAGGTCGAGGGCCAAGTCGCCCTCTTTGGCCACGGCCACGCCCTGCGGGTGCTCGGGGCGAGATGGATGGGGTTGTCTCCGACCACCGGTGCCAACCTGGTCTTGGAGACAGCCTCGATCTCGGTCCTCGGCTGGGAGCGCCAGAACCGGGCCATCATCCATTGGAACGACTGCTGCCACCTCCGGGCGGAGGAGCATCCGTACTAGCCGACGACTTGGTTTGGGGGAACCTTGCTCGGAACGCGAAATCCTGAGAAAAACCCCGACACCCTGCCCTAAGTGCCCTGACATTTGGTGATATGGTTCGCAAAGTCCGCTAGAGGGAAGCGATTTGATTGGTTCGGACTGGCGACAAACCGACAACGCAGCAGTCGATTGTCGACGCCGCCGTTCTTTAGTTTTGCAACGGCCACCAAGCAAGCCCCCCAACCTGAGGCGGCAGCAGATCCGGTTATTCACATTCTCTGGATCAACGCGGGTCTGAGTTGTGATGGTGACTCCGTGGCGCTCACCGCCGCCACCCAACCCAGCATCGAGGAAATCGCTCTTGGGGCGCTGCCGGGATTGCCCAAGGTAGCGGTGCACTGGCCCTTGATCGATTTCGAATGCGGGCCTGAGCAAGGAGCCGACAACTTCATCGAATGGTTCCACAAGGCCGATCGCGGCGAGCTCGAGCCGTTTGTGCTGGTTATCGAGGGGTCGATCCCCAACGAGGAGCTCAGCGGTGAGGGCTACTGGACTGGTTTCGGCAACAACCCCGAGACCAACCAGCCCATTACGACGAACGAGTGGCTCGACCGACTTTCCCCCAAGGCGCTGGCGGTCTTGGCGGTCGGAACCTGCGCGACCTATGGCGGCATCCATGCCATGGCCGGCAACCCCACCGGGGCCATGGGGGTGCCCGACTACCTCGGATGGGAGTGGAAGTCGAAGGCCGGGATCCCGATCGTCTGTGTCCCGGGATGTCCGGTCCAACCGGACAACCTCTCCGAGACGATCCTTTACCTGCTGTACATGGCCAGTGGCCAGACGCCGATGATCCCCCTCGACGATCAGCTTCGCCCCACCTGGTTGTTTGGCGCCACCGTTCACGAAGGCTGCGACCGCGCCGGTTACTACGAGCAGGGCGAGTTCGCCACAGA